>JAUXDG010000022.1 GCA_030618475.1 Gammaproteobacteria bacterium
CGGGTGAACTGGTAAACCAGGTTACCGTAGACAAGAAAAGCGACGATAAAAATAAAGACTGATTGTTCCACGGTGGCCCCGATCGAACCCGAGCGTGCATGCTGGAGAAGGATTCCCCCAACATCAACTGTCGCAAATACGCTGGCGATCAGCGTCAATAGAATGAGTAGTTTGGTAAGCTTGATTTCACCGGTCAACGAAAGTTTACCGTCCACAGAGTTATGCGGATTGCCCATTTGTTAGTCTCCCCCTTGCGGGTATTCCAGGATAGCGTTGTTTTGGATTGGTATTCTCAGATAGCGTAGAAATACTAACACACACCCCGAATATTTGGCATTTTTATCCCAATTACATGCCTGAGTAATTTTCCAGAATTCAGGTAAACCATCCCCTGATTAATAATTACCTGAAGATAAATAGAATATTATAAATATATTATTCATTTACTTATATTACTTTTTTAATGCTGTTTCTATTAATTTTTTCAAGCGCTGGATCGCAGTTACTCGCCCCGACATAAACTATGGCTGCGATAGTTCGATCAAGAGGCCCGATAATCCGGATTATTTTTTAAAGGTAGTGTTTGTGGTCTTTGCGCCTTTTACCGGCTTTCTGGGAAACCACTCCATGAATATCATTCAGACCTGATAGCTCCACCACCTCAGGGTACGCGTGGTTCAGACATTTAAGCAGTAAACGGTCCCCATCCATCACCAGCTGGCGGAAGTAAAATTCGTTACTGTGATTGGCGACCACAAAGCAACCGTCCTTCACAAGGCCTTCCGGGTCGATCACGATAATACAGCCGTGCTCGAATTCCGGTTCCATCATGTCCCCCAGCACTCTGAGTGCAAAGGGCTCTGCCGCTGAGCAACCGGTAGCTTCCACCCGACACCTCTTTTTCAATTGACTATAAAGGTGGAATTCTACCATGCCTGAGATATCGGTTCCGACGACCCGTAGCGCAGCACTCAAGCACACTGGACGAAATCTAATTAGATGTTAATCTTCAATGTGTTAAGGATGTAATGGCCTGCCGGAACCGGCACAAAGGCATTAAAGGAAGCCTCTATGAAGCCGTCACACTGAGCACACCATGGATTTACTGTTATCGAGGACATCCCGTGACTCCGCAGGATCTGGTCGCACACAACGTACGCCTGGTTTCACTCCCTGAAGTCTGTATTCAGGTTCAGGCACTCGCCGACTCGCCACACACCTCCGCTGAAGACATCGGTGAGGTGATTGGCAAGGATACTGCGCTGACAAGCCGTCTGCTTAAGCTGGTCAACAGTGCCTATTTCAGCCTGCCGAGAAAAATTGATACGGTCACCCGGGCGGTTAACATGATCGGCATGCGTGAATTGCGTAACCTGACCATGGCCGCATCCGCGGCTGAAGTCTTTGCACGTATCCCCGGCAATCTGATCGATATGGCTACCTTCTGGCAGCACAGTGTGTACTGCGGCTTAGTGGCGCGCAACCTGGCCCAGCATTGCAACGTCCTGCATAGCGAACGACTGTTCACGGCAGGATTGCTGCACGATGTGGGTCGCCTGCTGATGCTGATGAAGTTACCGGACGAAACCGCAGAGGCGGAATCCCTCAGCCGGCAGTCGGATAAAGACATTTGTGAACTCGAGCAGCAACTGGTCGGCTTCGATCACGCTGAAGTGGGCCAGGTATTACTGCTGCACTGGAATATGCCAGCTAACCTGTGCGCATCTATCCTCTACCACCATAATCCCAGGGAAGCACACGACGCCCACCTGGAAGCCGCGCTGATCCATATTGCCGACCAGGTCACGCACTGTGCACAGCAATGCAAGGATCCACTGGGATCCCAGTTCTACGATCCCTATGGTGCATTACTGGACTCCGACCTGCATGCCGTGGACATCAGCAGTGCCGCCATCAGCTGTTCTCAAACTGAAGCACTGTCGCTCACCGCTATCGCTAAAGAAGATATCGTTGATGCCATCGGCAAGAGTGCCGTCGCATTCAACCAGGTTCTGGATTTGCTCTATCCGATGGCCTGGGAAACGCCGAGGTAACATGATCAATCGCAGTCAGCAGGCCTCGATTCAGGCCAGCCAGCCGGCTAGTGCTCTAGTCCACAGCCGCCCAGTAATACCAGCTGGCAATAGTACGATAGGGACGCCAGGCCTCGGCGAGCGCCAGGTAAACCTCGTGACCAGCGTCAACCGACAAGCGGTAGTGCAACCGTATGGATTTACGTAGAGCCAGATCGCCGATAGGCAGGACGTCCATGCGTCCCAGGGAGAACATCAACAGCATATCCGCGGTCCATCGCCCTACCCCCGGCAAATCCATCAATAATGCCGATGCCCGTTCATCATCCAGGGTCTCCAGTTGCTCCAGATCCAGCTCACCGGCACGCAGTCTTCGCACAATTTCTCGAATATAACGAATCTTGGCACCGCTCAGGCCGCAACTTCGTAATGTGCGCGCATGGACACGATGAAAATGCTCGGGCTGAAATAGCCCGGTATCGAGACGCGCCTGCAAGCGTGCCTCGATTGTCTGTGCAGCCTTGACCGATAACTGCTGGTTAATGATTGCCCAGACCAGGGTATGAAAATGCGGCCTCGGATCCAGCATCAGCGTACAGGGCCCATGATGCTGCATCACGTCAGCCAGTGTCGGATCAACACTTTTCAAGTGCCGTTCGGCTTTCCTGATACGACTATTCATCACCAGCCCAGCCCGACCGACAGCACGGCATAGGTCACGATTGCCATACCGGCTGCCGCTACCGCAGCCGGCCGCTTCCAGCCGTAGAGCAGCAACAGCACAACGATGGTCCAGCCAATCAATAACGGCCAGTACTGTATTTCACCCGACATACTCAAATCATCCCTGGCTCAGGTGGAACCCGGGTCAACCCGGCGCCAGTTTTCATCTTCACGCTACACGTCATGTCTGGCCCGGCGCGGACAGTAAAACGCAGCCATTTGTTTTCGCGGCCCTTAAGATCACACTATTGTTCCAGAAGTTGAAGCAGATCCTGTTCCGACAATACGGCTACACCAAGGCTCTCCGCCTTAGCCAGCTTTGAGCCGGGTTTTTCACCGGCAATCACCGCTGTTGTTTTACTTGAAACACTGCCTGATACTTTTGCCCCCAGCTGCTGAAGCCTGTGCCTGGCCTCATCACGTGTCATGACGGACAGGCTTCCGGTAAGCACGTAGGTATGACCTTGCAGCGGCTGGTGTGCAGCCTTTTCAGTGACAGGCCAGCTGACCCTGGCGTTACGGAGTTTTTCGATGACCTCGATGTTATGCGGCTGCTGGAAGAAATGGACAATATGTTTAGCGACGACCGGTCCGATATCCGGGATGGATTCCAGGCGTTCTTCTGTCGCATCTATCAACGGACCCAGATCTCCGAAATCCCGGGCCAGCGATCGCGCCGTCGCATCGCCGACCTCCCGGATACCCAGTGAATACAGGAAGCGGTCGAGCGTCGTTTGTTTGCTTTTTTCCAGCGCGGCTATCAGATTCCGTGCGGATTTCTCACCCATGCGTTCCAGACCCGCCAGAGACTCCACGTCGAGATCATACAGTCCGGCGACATCATCGATCAGTTTATGTTCGACAAGCTGTTCCACCAGTTTCTCACCCAGGCCTTCTATGTCCATCGCCCGGCGCGAAGCAAAGTGCCTTATCGCCTCCTTGCGCTGAGCCTCGCAATACAAACCACCGGTACAACGCGCGACGACTTCGCCTTCCACCTTCTCGATGTCAGAGTCGCATACCGGGCAGCGTGTCGGCATGACAAAGGCCCTTGCATTTTCCGGCCGACGGTCTGCCATGACAGAGACGACTTCCGGTATCACATCCCCTGCCCTGCGGACAATCACTGTATCACCGATATGCACATCCTTGCGACGCACTTCATCTTCGTTGTGCAATGTGGCATTGGTCACAGTCACGCCACCGACGAAAACCGGTTCCAGGCGCGCCACTGGTGTGATGGCACCGGTGCGACCGACCTGCACGTCAATGCCGATTACCCTGGTCAGCTCCTCCTGCGCCGGAAACTTGCGCGCAATCGCCCAGCGCGGCGCGCGCGCGACAAAACCCAACTGCTGCTGTAAATCAAGCCGGTCCACCTTGAAGACAACACCGTCGATATCAAAGGGCAGGCTTTCGCGCTGCTGTTCCAGCTTACGGTAATAGTCTATACAAGCTTGCAGGGCAGAAACACATTCGATACCGCTGTAAACACGCAAACCCCAGCCGCGCAGTCGCTGCAGAATTTCACTGTGACGTTGCGGCAGCTTTCCTCCGGCTGCCAGGCCGACACCGTAACAATACATCTCCAGGGGTCGCCGGGCTGTCACCCTGGGATCCAGTTGCCGCAGGCTGCCGGCTGCGGCGTTGCGAGGGTTGGCAAACAGCTTTTGCCCTTGCTGCTGTGCACGTTCATTGAGCGCCTGGAACCCGGCGTGTGAAATAATCACTTCACCACGGACTTCCAATCGTGCCGGATAGCCGTCACCTATCAGCCGCAGCGGCACGGAGTGAATCGTGCGCACATTCTGCGTGATATCTTCACCCGTCGATCCGTCGCCCCGGGTCGCTCCGCGCAGCAGTATGCCGTGTTCATATAACAGGCTGACCGCCAGACCATCCAGCTTGGGTTCCGCCGTGTATTCAACCTCGTCAAGCTCCAGCCGTTCGCGCACCCTGCGATCAAACTCACTGAGCTCGCCATCATCGAAAGCATTATCGAGTGACAGCATCGGGACTTCGTGACGTACATCGCCAAACGCATTCAGGGGCTCGGCGCCGATGCGCTGGGTCGGTGAGTCTGCACTGATCAGTTCGGGATGGGCTTCCTCAAGCGACTGTAATTCGCGCCACAGGCGATCGTATTCGGCATCCGGGATTTGCGGGTCGTCGAGTACATAATAGCGGTAGTTGTGAAAACGGATCTGCTCGCGGAGCTGTTCTACACGTTGCGCCGGATTCTTTTTTACAGCCATTGTGGGCCGATTTTTATGATGCTGCCTTGCGGTGAATACGATCTTCAACAATACTTTCACGCACCTGCATGAGTGCCTGGTGCGTGAGTACGCAATGTCGCTCGTCTCTCAGCTCACCGCCGAGTTCGACAGCAAGACGTTCCGCTGTTTTGACAAAATCATCGAAGGCTTCCACGCCGTCCAGCGGTCCGGGTAACTGTAAAAACAGCGTCAACCCCGGTGTCGTGAAAGTCTCCATGTCCGACACCGGAAAGGTGCCGGGTTTAACCATATTGGCAACACTGAATACCAGCCGTTCCTTGCCAGACCGGGCAGTCAAGCGAGAATAGATTGCATGCTCACCGAAGCGCAGTTTGTTATGTTTAAACCCGTTGAGCAGGGCCGGCCCGGTAAAATGGCCACCTTGCGCCGCAATCACGGATACGATCAGCAGGCGCTCCGGGTCCAGCGCCGCCGGCTCGTCATCGCGTTCCATCACCAGCTGACCCATGCGCCCCAGTTCCTGCTCGATATCGGCAGCATCGAAGTCGTCCGGGCTGTGGCTGTCGATGGAGGGCGTTCGGGTTGCGCTGCGTTTGCGGGGCCGCACCTGAACACGGGACCAGACATACACCACAAGGATGATCGCGGCGCCAATCAGCAGCAAGATCAGGCGTAGGTCGTCCATAACGCGTCAGCTTCGCTTTGAGTCCACAATGTGTCTGGTAAAGCTATGTTCGCTCATTTCGCGACTTACACTGCGGCAAGTTGGACGGCCTCATCGACGTCGACGGCGACCAGCCGTGATACGCCAGGCTCGTGCATGGTAACGCCGGTCAAGTGGTTGGCGAGATCCATAGTGATCTTGTTATGAGTAATGAAAATGAACTGCACCCGTTCGGACATCTCTCTCACCATGTCACAGAAACGCCCGACGTTGGTGTCATCCAGCGGTGCATCGACCTCATCGAGCATGCAGAACGGCGACGGATTCAGTTCGAAGATCGAGAATACCAGCGCCACTGCGGTGAGCGCCTTCTCACCGCCGGACAACAGGTGGATGGTACTGTTACGTTTTCCGGGTGGGCGCGCCATGATGGTAACACCGGTATCCAGCAAATCGTCACCGGTCATCTCCAGGTAGGCATGACCACCACCAAACAGGCGCGGGAACATCGCCTGTACACCGCTGTTGACCTTGTCGAAGGTCTCTTTGAAGCGGGTGCGGGTCTCCCGATCGATTTTCCTGATGGCGTTTTCCAGCGTCTCCAGAGCCGAGCTGATGTCTTCGTGTTGTGCGTCCAGGTAATTCTTGCGTTCCGACTGTTCTTCGTATTCTTCGATAGCCGCCAGGTTGATGGGCCCCAGACGCTGAATACGGTTGCTCAAGCGTTCGACTTCAGCCTCCCAGCCCTCTACCCTGGCTTCGTCATCCAGCTCTTCGACCAGTCGCGAGAGTTCAAAACCACTGGCAACAATCTGCTCGAGCAGGGTTTCGCCGCGCACCTTGATTTCCTGCCAGGCGAGCTTCTCCTGACCCAGCCGGTCGCGTAATTTCTGAGTGTCGTCATCTTTCCGGTGGCGCTGCTGTTCGTCTTCGCGCAGTTTGTGCTCGATGGCTTCGACCCCGCGGCGTTCTTCCTTCAACGCTGTTTCGATCTCGAGGCGTTTCTGTAGCTGGGCTACCAGCTCTTCCTGCATCGACTGCAGCGGCGTATCACTGTCCGTCAGCGCCTGCTGCAATTCATCGCGGCGTTGCCGCAGATGAACTTGCTGTCCACGCATACGCTCCAGATTGTGGCGGGTGGTTTCCTGTTCGGTATGCTGGGATTGACATCTCAGTTCCAGCTCATGCGCCTGGTCCCGGTCACGCTGTGCCTCAAGACGCGTGTCATTCAGTCCACTGCGCAGACGATCCCGCTCGGCCGCACGTTGCTCGCGCTCATCAGCCATGCTGTCCAGCGTGACCAGCGCCTTGTGCAAGCGACTGCGTGCCTCGTCGGCCGTTCTGGTCTCCTCGTCCTGTTGTTCACTGTTTTCGCTGGCTTCCCTGTGCAGCGCTGCGCTGCGCTTGTGAATCTGCTCCAGCCGCACACGACGGGCGTCGAACTGGGCACGTGCATCACTGAACTGACGATGCGCCTGGTTGGCCTCGACCTGCAGTTCCTCGCGGCGGGCTTCCACCTCCTGCAGTTCGCCTCGGGCAGCTTCGAGACCCTGTTCCAGCCCGGTCACTGTATTAGTTATTACTTTAAGTTTATCTTCTATCCTATTGATTTCTTTTTCGCGTTCCAGCACACCAGCCCTGGCATCTTCATCGCGGGCGACACGCAACCAGCTGCTGCCAATCCAGATGCCATCCTCTGTTACCACGGATTCGTGCGCCTTCAGCGTCGCCCGCAACTGTAAGGCCTCGCTCAGTGATTCAGCCGCATAAACACCTGCCAGCAAGCCGTCCAGTGACCAGGGCGCGCGCACCCTTGCGGTCAATGGCGTACCGCTAGCGGTTGGCGGCGCGCTCACGGCGGCGCGGGTATCGATAAGCGACAACGCGCCCTGCTTGAGTTCTGCCAGCGCATCCACCAGATCGTCGCCTGCTTCAACGCAGACGCCTTCGAGATAAAAGCCCAGAACCGTTTCAACAGCACGCTCCCAGCCACTGTCGACGTCCAGCTGCTTGGCCAGACGCGGCGCCTCGCTCAGGCCCTGAGTTCCCAGCCATTGGTTGACAACACCCTCGCCCTCTCCCAGCGCAGCCTGTTGCAAGGCCAGCAGAGATGCCCGCCGCCCCCCCAGCGCCTGCTGTTGGTTTTGCGCTTCATGCAATTCACGCTGTTGGTTGCGGGTTGAATCACGCAGTTCATCGATGCGGCTGCGCAACTGCTGCAGCTGTTCCTGCAGCTGCTGGGCGTGCTGCTGACGTTCTTCCGCCTGCTTTTCGAAGTCGCTGATTTCGGCTTCCAGCGCATTGCTGTCGAGTTGCTGCTGCTCCTGTTCAATGCGTTGCTGACGCTGCCCCAGTTGTATCAGATGACGTTCCAGCTGATCGATGCGGGTGCGCTCTACCTGCGCGGTCTGTGAAGCTTCGTTGGCGCGTGCATTAAAGGCATCCCAGTCAGACTGCCAGACCTGCATGAGTTGTTCGGCGTGCTCCCGTTTTTCTCGCGAATCTTGCGCACGCGAGCTGGCCCGTTCGCGTGCCGGTTCGTTGTCGGCGAGTTCTCCGGCAAGCAGCTCAAGTCGCTGCCCATCGACCTTGATGTGAGCCTGCACTTCGTTCCAGGCCTGCCCGGTTTTCTCCAGCTCTTGCTGCTGATCCCGACGCGTGTCCTTGCTGTGCTGGATAGCCTGTTCGACGCGAGCCACCTCGGCGCCGAGTTCATAATAATGGCCCTGTACGGCATTAAAACGGTCCGACGTTTCGATGTACGCTTCGCGACCTTTTTCCAGCGCAGCCTCTACGGAACGCAGTTCAGCGGTGACAGCCTGTAACCGCATTTCATTTTCCTGGATCAGCTTGCGACGATCGCCGCTTTCTTCGTGCAGAACCTGGTAACGCAAAGCGAGCAATTCAGCTTTCACCCTGCGTTCCTGGTCACGCAACGTCTTGAATCGTTCAGCGCTGCGGGCCTGACGCTTCAGCTTTTCAAGCTGTTTATCAATTTCTTCCCGTAAGTCATTAACACGAGAAAGATTTTCATAGGTATGCCGGATCCGGTTTTCAGTTTCCCTGCGGCGTTCCTTGTACTTGGAAATGCCGGCAGCCTCTTCAAAGAACACCCGCAAGTCTTCCGGCCTGGCTTCGATCAGACGCGAAATCATGCCCTGTTCGATAATGGAATAACTGCGTGGACCCAGGCCTGTGCCCAGGAAGATATCGGTAATGTCGCGACGCCGGCAGCGGGCATTATTCAGAAAATAGGCTGACTGACCATCGCGTGAAACCTGACGCCGCAGGGCGATTTCACTGTAGTTGGCGTACTGCCCGCCCAAGCCGCCGTCACTGTTGTCGAAGATCAGTTCGACCGAGGCTTGTGCAACCGGCTTGCGCGCGGTCGATCCATTAAAGATGACATCCGCCATCGAGTCACCACGCAGATGCTTGGCAGAACTTTCCCCCATCACCCAGCGTACGGCATCAATCACGTTGGATTTGCCACAGCCATTCGGCCCGACCACACCGACAAGGCTGGACGGAAAAAGAACGATAGTGGGATCGACGAAGGACTTGAAACCGGAAAGTTTGAGCTTGCTTAGCCGCATTCGCGAAAGATACAGATCTGCCCGTCAGCTGACAAGCTTTACATAACATAGCTGACAGATGAAAACTGTTTCCCTGTAACTTGTGTTGTTTGCGTCCGCTCAGGTATGGTGCGCGCATGTCAACACAACCCGGCAAAGACCTCGAGACTTTCGATAATCCACACCCCGGACGTGACTACAGCGTGCGTATTCGCATACCGGAATTCACCTGCCTGTGCCCGAAAACGGGACAGCCGGATTTTGCGGTACTGAACCTGGAATACGTGCCGGATCAGCGCTGTGTCGAACTGAAATCGCTGAAGCTGTACATCTGGTCTTTCCGTGACCAGGGCGCCTTCCACGAAGACGTCACCAACCGCATGCTCGACAAACTGGTGGAGGCCTGCCAGCCCCACTTCATGCGTCTGACGGCCGATTTCAATGTACGGGGTGGTATTTATACGACGGTTGTTGCCGAGCATCGAGATCCGACGTGGCAGACGCCCGGAAAAGTAGAGCTCCCCTGACGTATCTGTGATCGTCTTCCAGGGCCACGGTCATCTAAGGGCTCGCTTCAAAATAATTTCACATTTCTGGTCGCCGATCTATCCTCTCTCGCTGCGTTGCAAAAACTTGAAATATACCTATATTCCTGCGTTTTTTCGCCTTGCGAGAGAGGCATCTCGACACCCCTAAATGCAAACTTATTTTGGCGCGAACCCTAAGTACGGTCAGACCATGAACCTGTTTATCGGCATCGATGTCGGCACTTCCGCCTGCCGGGCTTGCGCCATTGATGAGCATGCTGCAGTCCTCGCCGAGGCCAGAACCGACCTCCCCGCCCCCGCTCGAAACGGTGCCCGCGTCGAACAGGATGCCCGCGTATGGTGGCGGACCCTTACCGACACACTGGACGTGCTGTGCAAACGCCTGAACCCGGCCCAGGTCAGCCGCATCGCCGTTGACGGCACCTCGGCGACACTGCTGCTGTGCGACAAACACGGCACGCCGTTGACACCGGGATTGATGTACAACGATGCCCGCTCGATATCAGAGGCCGGACACATCCTCGAGACCGCCCCCGCAGACTGCGCCGCCCAGGGCGCCAGCTCCAGCCTGGCCAAACTGCTCTACCTTCGTCAAACGATTTCAGAGCCCGCTTATCTGGCCTTACACCAGGCCGACTGGCTGTCGGGCATGCTGACCGGCCGCTTTGGAATCAGCGATGAAAACAACGCATTGAAGCTGGGTTACGACCCGCTCCAGCGCCGCTGGCCGGACTGGCTGAGCAGACTGGATATAAAACCTGAACAGGTGCCGGTTGTCTGTCCTGCCGGCTCGCCGATCGGAACACTGAGCCGCATGCTGGCAAAACGCTGGAACCTGCCGGACGACATGGAAGTCGTCGCCGGCACAACCGACAGCACAGCGGGCTTTATTGCGGCCGGCGCCGATGTGACCGGCACAGCGGTCACCGCGCTGGGCAGCACGCTGGTCATCAAAGTGTTATCTGATCAACCCGTGTTCGCCGCACGCTTTGGTGTGTACAGTCATCGTCTGGGTAATCGCTGGCTGGTCGGCGGCGCGTCCAACGCAGGGGGGGCTACCCTGACTAAATTTTTCAATCCGTGTGACATTCGCCGCTATACACGCCTGATAAACCCGCAACAGACCACCGGTCTGGACTATTACCCGCTGCCTGCAGCCGGCGAACGCTTTCCGCTGGCGGACCCGAAGCTGCAGCCCAGACTGGAGCCCCGCCCGTGGTCAGATGCGGTATTCTTTCAGGGCATTCTGGAAGGACTCGCGACTATTGAGCAACGAGGTTATCGCTTACTGGCCGAACTGGGCGCACCTTATCCGCAAAAAGTGCTGACAGTCGGTGGTGGCGCTAAAAACGCGGCCTGGATGCGGATCCGTGAACAACGCCTGGCTGTACCTGTGACAACAGCGGCACACCAGGAAGCGGCCTTTGGTGCGGCGTTGTTAGCGCTTGGCCTCTAACTGGTTTTCTTTGACCCAGATCAGCGTCGCACCCGCCACTGCGGCCGGCATGACAAAGAAATTAACCACTGGGATCATGGTGCACAACATGACCAGACCACCGAAACCCCACGCCAGTAGAGGACGTTTTCTCAGCCGTGCGCGCTGCTCCCTGAAAAACAGCTGGTGGTTAGCCATCGGATAATCCATGTATTGCACCGTCATCATCCAGGCACTGAACAACACCCATAACACAGACCCTGCAATATTAACCACCGGAATAATCAGCAACAGCAACAGCGGAAGCGCCCGCAACAGAAAATAGAGCAGCTTGCGAAGTTCAGAAGCAATACTGGGCAGGATATCGCGTAACAGCTGTCGCCAGTCACCTTGCAGTGTTTTCCCGGTCAGATGGCACTCAACGGCTTCCGCCAACAGGCCGTTAAAGGGAGCCGCAATCAGATTCGCCAGAATAGAGAAGACGTAGAAAATCACCATCAGGCTGGTCAGCACAAATACCGGTACTACAACATAGCGTAACCAGTGCAACCAGGCCGGCAATTTGGCAATCAGGTACTCGGAAACCCCTTCAACCCAGCCATAGGCCCACCAGATCAGGCCGCCAAACAACAGAATATTCACCAGCAGCGGCATCAGCACAAAACGCCGCAGACCGGGTTTGCGCAGCAACGAAAAGCCTTGAAACAGATACCCTGGACCGGCAAACAGGTCTTTCATTTTTCAACTCGCTTCTGTTGTCGCCCAATAAATTCTGCGATGCGTTCAACACCCAGCTGCAGCTGTTGCATCGAGGTCGTGTAGGCAAATCGAACGTGCTGAGCTGCCTTGTGCCTGCCAAAATCAATGCCGGGCGTTATCGCCACACCGGCCTTTTCCAGCAGATCAGTCGCAAAAGTAAAACTGTCTTGCGTAAAGCGCCCGCAATTGGCATACAGGTAGAAAGCCCCCTGTGGCTGCACCGAAATATCGAATCCGAGCCCCCTCAAGGCGGGCAACAGAAAATCGCGGCGCTGCTGAAATTCCTGCCGGCGACACTCCAGAATCGCCTGTGTCTCTGGCTGGAACGCCGTCAACGCAGCGTACTGCGCAGGTGTCGGCGCTGAAAGAAACAGGTTTTGTGCCAGTATATCCAGGTGGCCGACAGCGTCCTGGGGCGCTACCAGCCAGCCCAATCGCCAACCGGTCATACCGAAATACTTGGAGAAACTGTTTATAACAAATACATCCTCACCCAGCGCGAGCGCCGTTTGAGGTGCTTCCTGGTACCACAGGTTCTGATAGATCTCATCAACAATCAGATGTCCGCCTCTGTCACGCACCTTCTGCAGCAGTGTTTCCAGTTTGTCCTGGGAAATAACAGTTCCAGTGGGGTTTGACGGACTTGCAACCATTACACAGGATGTTCTCTCACTCCAGTATTGTTCCAGCAGTTCCGCACTGAGCTGGTAGTTCTGTTGCGCTTCTACAGGAACCATAACCGGCTCACCTTCGAACAGGAATACGAAATTACGGTTGCAGGGATAACCCGGGTCCGTCATCAGCACCTGGCTACCCGGATCCACCAACATCGCCAGAATGAGTTGCAGCGCGCCGGAGGCACCTGGCGTGACCAGAATCCGCCGCGGATCTATCTGCACCTCAAACTGTCTCAGGTAGTGACCGGCGATAGCTTCACGCAATTCGCGCAGGCCGACTGCCGGTGTATAGTGGGTCTTACCCTGCTGGAGCGCGCGAATTCCCGCGTCGACAACCGGCTGAGGCGTGGCGAAATCGGGTTCTCCGATTTCCATGTGTACGATAGAGCGACCCTGCGCTTCCAGCTCCCGGGCACGCGCCAGCAATGCCATGGCGTGAAATGGCGCAATTGAATTCAGACGTTGTGCAATCATTTCTTGAAACAGACCGTTCGTGCATGTAAATCCTGCAATAGATCTACATTGACATAGGTATGACTTCCCGCATCGCCCGAAATCACGGTAAACGGGCTATCGGGTTCTCCCAATTGGTCAAGGACCAGCGCGGCGCCTTCGAAATCGTGATCGCGGGTATACTGGCTGACGGTTACCAGCGTTTCCAGCCCGGCATCCTGTGCCGAACGCAAGCCGTTGGCAGAATCCTCAACAGCCAGGCACTCCCCGGCACGCACAGCTAATTTTTCCATTGCATAATAATAGATATCAGGAGCGGGTTTTTTAGCCGCGACCACACCACCGGCCGCGATCAGCTCGAACCAGTCTTCCGAATCCGCTGCCAGATTGTAGTGTAAAAGCGCCGTGACATTAGCCGGTGTGGTGGTGGTTGCGATAGCCAGTCGCAAACCGGCCTTGCGTGCTTCGTCGATTAAACGCCTGACACCGGGCCGCATGGGAATATCACCGGACGCCACCGTCCCGGTATAGATATCGGTCTTTGCCGCATGCAGGCCTGCGATGTATTCGTCCAACTTAATGGGCGCTTCAAAATCCGGCAGATAGCTTGCCAGATAGTGCCGAATCCGCTCTTTACCGCCGGTAACGGCTAATAATTCGGTGTATAGATCCTGCGACCAGTGCCAGTCCAGGCCGGCCTGTTTAAAAGACCGGTTAAAGGACTGGCGGTGAATCTCTTCGGTTTCCGCCAATGTGCCATCCACATCAAATATCAGCGTTGTCAGCCTGCTCATCCACCCGTCACCGCGTTCCAATTTTTCCTCGACTAGCGTACCGCAGAGACAAAACCTGCAACAAGGGAAATTCATTCGGAAAAGTTTGGCAGTTTTTGCTCTTGACTCAGCCCATCGACAACCGGAAACTAGCGCACTTGATTACGGGCGGTTAAAATTACTTGCCTTATATCCAGAATTTTGATATGAAGCACGGCTTAATTTTAATTGTTGGTTGGGAGAAGTTGAATGGCTGCCAAGAAAAAGGCCGCAAAGACCAAAGCCAAGGCGAAAACGAAAGCTGTCGCAACGAAGGCGACGGCAAAGAAAAGCACAGTTGCCGGGAAAACAGCCCCAAAGAAAAAGGTGCCCGTCAAGAAAGCGGATAAAAAGAACAAAAGCGTAACGGCAAAGGCCGCCAGCAAAAAATCTGCTGGCAAAGCCAAGCCGAAAAAGACGAAAACAGCGCATCAGCCTGCTCCGCCTTCACTCTCCGCTCACGCCGGTCCGGTCCCCGGTATCGCGCCTTATATCGAGAAACGAGGCGAGGAATACATGAATGAAGAGCAGACTGAGCATTTCCGACAGATTCTGTTCGCCTGGAAGCGTGAACTGATGGAAGAGGTTGATCGCACCGTTCACCACATGCAGGACGAAGCAGCCAATTTCCCTGACCCCAACGACCGTGCCACCCAGGAGTCCGACTTCAGCATGGAACTGCGCACACGCGATCGTGAGCGCAAACTGATCAAAAAAATCGATGAAGCGCTGATGCATCTGGACAATGATGAATATGGTTACTGCGATGCTTGCGGTGTCGAGATCGGTATCCGGCGGCTCGAGGCAAGACCTACGGCTACCCAATGCATCGACTGTAAAACGCTCGATGAGATCCGTGAGAAACAAATGAGCTGACGGTTACGTCCTCTGGGAACAGATCCTGACTCTGCCCCTGGACAGCTCAGACAGAACCGGCCTGGTGAGCCGGTTCTGCGTTTCGGGTACGGATACCGTACGGGCTGGCTGGAAGAAACGGCTGACAGACGCCGCCCGGCGGTGCTGCTACAGTAGGCGCTCACCACCAGGCAAAAGGATAATTGCACATGCTCATACTCACCCGCCGCTCAGGCGAAACACTCATTATCGAATTACCGACCGGCGAGCGGATCGAGGTCACGGTGCTGGGCATCAAAGGCAATCAGGTCAGGATCGGCACGAAAGCACCAGACGAGATTTCGATTGTCAGAAATGAACTGCTGGATCGCCTTACAGGGTAACGTTATCTGGGCGGGTCACAAAAGCAGGGGGGAAGGTTCACAAAGCTGCATTTAAAAGCCAGCGCCTCTTCGGAGGATGAGACACTGGCTGGTTGGAGGAGTTAAGTCCCCAGCAACACACGGCCCGCAGCCACCGTATGCTGTGCTGTCTCTTTTATCGGTCAGTTCGCAGGATTCCTTAACGACTGGCAGACTGCCAGAAAAAGGCAAAAAAATAGCCGCACTCAATGGGGGTTAGAGTACGGCCAAAATCACTCCTCCGAAATACCTTGCATTCAGTATAAGTAATACCTTGCCGTGCGTGTAGCAGACAGATGTCTACAAAAAGCTCCGCCGGAGCGAGGCATGCTTCAGGTCAAGCGCAGGCCAGGTTATCAGGGGATTTCGCCGCAACAGCAGTGGCCGGTCGGAAATCTTCGCTGTGATGGAAGTTGCAAGTCAGTTATTCACAGCCGTCTGTGTGCCGATGGTAAACCACAGCCTTTGACTTGCATCGGCCACCTTTCCGGGTGAGTGCTTCGCAGCGGCGGTCGGTCATAACGAACACCTCGTCAGGAACAGGCCAATACCGACCGCGACAACGACTATCAGCAGTCCTTGAAGGGTAATCTCCAGGGTGCGGGCAGTCAGCCGATCACGGCGGTCCTCCCGGCGGTCCCGGCGGTCCCGGCGCGCCCTGCGGTCCCGGCGGTCTCGTTTGTTGGTGTGGTGTGAAGAATCTAATGGAATTGGACGGATTCCAGTAAAGGTTTCTGTGGTTCGCTTGCTCGAGTCGGGGTGTTGATACACCTTGCTCAGACGCCTTTACGCTATCTCAGCCTTTTCAGGAAATCAATGCATTTATTTGACGCGGATCCTGATCCGGGGAAGCGTTCCCATACCACCGCCAGGTAGCGCCCGCGTGTCAGCTTGTGCCAATATGGTTCGCGCCGGGGTGTCAACCGCTTGCGTGCCGCTAGGAGCCTGTCTGGTCGTTTATTCGTACGGATCCGGTACGGACTGACTTCCAAATACCGCTATCGACAAGTACAGACGGAAATAGACTGAATATCGGTTTTTTCATAGACTTACTAATGAGTATATTAGATAGCCGACATCCCTTAACGGGACACGCTTTGAATACCTCCCTGTACGCTCGACGGCAGCGTCCCTGCCGCCGACGGTCCCGTCAAGGGTCGGCTATCCAATGTTCGGTTTAGTCATAGACACCGATAGACGCGCATAGACGGGGAAATGGCCCTCTCAGGCCGGTTTTTTGTTGAGTCTATCGAAACACCTGCAAAGGAAGTGCTCGAGAAAATTGTACTCCGCGCGCAATAAAACTTATCGCGGACGCTTTGCGCCCTCGCCCACCGGACCACTGCATTTTGGTTCGCTGATCGCAGCGCTTGGCAGTTTTCTCGATGCCCGTTCACGCGGTGGTGAGTGGCTGGTGCGCATAGAAGACCTCGATCCTCCCAGGGAAGTCAGCGGTGCCGCCGACGATATTCTTCGCACCCTGGAAGCCTTTGGTCTTTACTGGGACAACCAGGTCATGTACCAGAGTCAACGTCACGACGCCTATCAGCAGGCCCTGGAGCAGCTTGAGCACGGGCAGCTGGTATATCCCTGTGGCTGCTCGCGTAAGGATATTCAGGAAAATCTCGCACGCAGCGGCAGTGGCAACGTCTACCCGGGCACCTGCCGTAACGGACTGCCGCAAGGCTGTGAAGCGCGTTCCCTGCGTCTGCGCGTGCCAGACCTTGATGTCCGTTTCGCTGATCGCTTACAGGGCGATATCGAAGAATGGCTGCCCGAAAAAAGTGGCGATTTTATCATACGGCGAGCAGACGGGCTGTTCGCCTATCAGTTGGCTGTGGTCGTTGACGACGCCGAGCAGGGTATCACCGATGTCGTTCGTGGCGCCGATTTACTGGATTCCACCTGCCGACAGATTTTTCTGTTGCAGTCACTGGGATACGCGCCACCGCATTACCTTCATCTGCCCGTGGTGGTTAACGAAAGCGGTGAAAAGCTGAGCAAGCAAACCAACGCGCCCGCTGCCTCTCCGCAACAGGCGGTATCATCGCTGGCCGCCGCCCTGCGTTTTCTTGGTCAGAGTGTGCCCGAAGGACTCGAAGACAGCCAACTGGCTGATTTCTGGGATTGGGCGGTGCAGAACTGGGAACCGGAACGGATTCCCAATACCCGAATGATCGAGGGGCATTGATACTAGTTTCCGAAACTCCGTACAATACCGACAGTCCAAACAAAAAACCGGCTCTACACAAAGAATCTAGCCAAAGGAGCACCCAGATGTCCGAGGAAAAGATCTATCCAGTACCCGAATCTTTCGCTGCACAGGCACATATCGATGCAGCCCTTTACCAGGAGATGTACAAACACTCCGTTGAAGACCCCGAAGGATTCTGGGCGGAACAGGCCGAAAAGTTCGTCAGCTGGTACAAACCCTGGAACAAGGTGCTGGAGTGGGATTTCAACGAGGGTAAGATCAGCTGGTTTGAGGGCGCCGAACTCAACGTCTGTTACAACTGCGTGGACCGGCACCTGGAAAGCCGCGGCGACCAGATCGCCATCATCTGGGAAGGCGACGATCCCAATGAAGACAAGAAAATCACCTACCGCGAACTGCACAGGGAAGTATGCACCTTTGCCAACGTTCTGAAAGCACGCGGCGTTAAAAAAGGTGATCGGGTCTGTATCTATCTGCCTATGATCCCCGAAGCCGCCTACGCCATGCTGGCCTGCACACGCATCGGTGCCGTTCACTCTGTCGTTTTCGGTGGTTTTTCTCCCGAATCCATCAAGGACCGCATCCTGGATTCAGACTGTCGGGTGGTGATCACCGCCGATGAAGGCATACGCGGTGGCAAAGCCGTGCCCCTCAAGAGCAACACCGACAAGGCACTGGAATCCTGCCCCAATGTACACAGCGTCGTTGTCGTCAAGCGTACCGGTGGCGATGTGCAATGGCATGCGGAACGTGATGTCTGGCTGCACGAAATCGCCGACACAGTTGACAGTGACTGTGAACCGGAACCAATGGGCGCCGAAGATCCGCTGTTTATCCTGTACACCTCAGGCTCCACCGGCAAGCCCAAAGGTGTATTACATACCAGCGGCGGCTATCTGTTATTCGCCGCGATTACACACAAGTACGTGTTCGACTACCATGAAGGGGAAATTTACTGGTGTACCGCAGATGTCGGCTGGATTACCGGACATACCTATATCCTGTACGGACCGCTGAACAACGGCGCGACCACCGTGATGTTTGAAGGCATACCCACCTACCCTGACGCATCGCGCTTGTGGCAGGTCTGTGACAAGCACCAGGTCACCACCTTCTACACGGCACCAACCGCCATCCGCGCACTGATGCGCGAAGGCGAGGAACCGGTCAGGAAGACTTCGCGCAGTTCGCTGCGCCTGCTGGGCACCGTCGGCGAACCGATAAATCCGGAAGCCTGGGAGTGGTACCACAAGGTCGTTGGCGATGCGCGCTGCCCGATCGTGGATACCTGGTGGCAAACCGAAACCGGTGGCCATCTGATCACGCCACTGCCCGGTGCCACGGCACTCAAACCGGGTTCAGCCACAGTCCCGTTTTTTGGCGTTGTTCCCGCTCTGGTCGACAACGAAGGCGATCTGTTGGAGGGCGCAGCGGAAGGCAACCTGGTCATCACCCGCCCCTGGCCCGGCCAGATGCGGACGGTGTACGGTGATCACCAGCGTTTCATAAACACCTATTTCTCCACCTATCCGGGCATGTACGTTACCGGCGATGGTGCACGACGCGATGAGGACGGTTATTACTGGATTACCGGTCGTGTCGACGATGTGCTGAACGTTTCCGGCCACCGTCTCGGTACGGCTGAACTGGAAAGCGCCCTGGTCCTGCACAAGGATGTCGCCGAAGCCGCCGTCGTTGGTTATCCACACGACATCAAGGGTCAGGGTATTTATGCCTATGTGACGCTGGTAAAGGATGTCGAATACACCGATGCGCTTAAAACGGAACTGATCAAACTGGTGCGTAATGAAATCGGCCCTATCGCCACCATCGACGTCATACAATGGGCACCGGGCCTGCCAAAAACCCGCTCCGGAAAAATCATGCGGCGAATCCTGCGCAAGATTGCAGCCAATGAACTCGACAGCCTTGGCGACACCTCAACGCTGGCCGACCCTGGCGTGGTCGATGATCTTAAGACCAATCGCGAGCAGTAATAAGTCATCTCTAAATGCAAGCGACATCAACCACAAAGGACACAAGGGTCACGAAGGAATAAAAATCTCATGCTATGGAGACAGATATGCCCCCAAGTACAACCCGAAGGCGCACGAATACGCAGTGACCTTGGTGTCCTTCAAGGTGAATTGCGTAGCAAGAGAGGGTGCCCTG
>JAUXDG010000170.1 GCA_030618475.1 Gammaproteobacteria bacterium
TGCAGCACCCGCCCATTCCGAAACTTCCGGGATAAAGTCCTCTTTCTTCCAGCCAAACAGGCCGACGGTCATCTGGCAGGCCACCAGCTTTACTTCTGCATCAATGCACAGCTCACGCAGTTCCGGAATGGTAGCGATACCGTTGTTCTTCACAGTCTTCTTCATCAAGGTCGTTGCCAGTGACTCAAAGCCCGGCACACCGGCCATCAGCAGGTTGGGCATATTCCACTCAATCCCCTGGAACCATTGTGGTCCAAAGGGCATTTTCATGGGCATGGCGGGATTGCCCAGCGGACTGATATTCGGCTTCAGGTCTTTCTTCAGCAACGCCAGCCCGTAAAAAGTAAAGAACAGGGTGGCATCCCAGCCCAGTGCGGCGGCGGTTGATGCAAGGATGAAGGGTGGATAAGCCCAGTCCAGCGTGCCCTTGGTGACCATGATGGAAAGCCTGGGAGTCTTGCCGCTCTCCTGTTGTGCCATTTTCTCTGCAAAGCGCTGGTCGAACCACACCTTCAGTTCGTCCGCCGACATTTCTGCAAGAGTTTTCCCTGAAACATCATTCATCGCAACCATGGTTAACCTCTAAATCACGCGCTGGACAGCCATGTGCCAGCAAACCATAAAGAATCATCGCCAGTCATCCCACACGGATCTCCCTGACACAACAGAATCTACTTTACATGCTAAACATGCTAACTTATTGAATCTTATGGTGCCGGAAAGAGGAGTCGAACCCCCGACCTTCTCATTACGAGTGAGCTGCTCTACCGACTGAGCTATTCCGGCGATGTTATAAGCAGCAAGGTACAGAACTTATTTGTCTGTTGTCTTGCCGTCGCAGCGCAAAGCTGCAAGGAACACGGATGTTACCGGTAATTTACGCAATTTACACCCTGCAAAAAATCTGAACTCCCCGCTCAATCCGGAAAGATTTCCCGGTCTGCTACTGCGACTTGTGACGTACCCTGATAATGACCTCCACGCCATCAATCACACTACCCTCGGGAGCATCTGGCAGTTGATCGACGGGGATCTTGCTGGGATCAATATCTGACAGTTCACCCGTGTCGATATTATAAAAATGATGGTGTCGACTGTTGTTGGTGTCGTAGAACACACGACTGGGGTCAACATTCACTTCGCGGAGAATTCCTTTGTGCGCGAACAGTCCCAGTGTGTTGTAGACCGTCGCCTTGGAGACCCGGCTGCCGGTAGCATTGACCAGTTCCAGCACCTGATCGGCGCTCAGATGCTGATCACGCACCAGTAACAGCTGGGCAATCTGCAAACGTTGCTGGGTGGGCAGGATGTCATAGTCCCGCAAACGCCGGGCGGCTTCCTCTTCGCCCAGTACCGGCATAACGGTGGGATGGCTCATCCTGCCACTATACGCCGCCATTTCAGACAAAGTCCAGATGCTCAACATGGTTCACTTTTTAACCTGTTTTCAGGAAGATAGGGCTGAGGATCAAGATCAGGCGAACGCCCTGACAACTGATCCGCCAACAGCCGGGCGGTGGCCGGCCCAAGCACGACGCCATTGCGAAAATGACCGGCGTTGATAAACAGGTTGGCTATTTCAGGGTGCGGCCCCGTCATCGGGATACCATCCGGACTGCCGGGCCGCAGGCCGGCCCAATGTTGCACGATTGGCTGCGCGGCCAGATCGGGAATCAGTTCGAAGGCAGATTGCTTCAGATCCTGCAGGCCCTGTTGCGTGGTTTGCTTCTCGAATCCCACATACTCCAGGGTACTGCCGACCAGTACGTGACCATCACGGCGTGGAATGACGTAGCGCCCTTTGTATAAGGTAATGCGCGAAACCAGTCCTGGCGGCCCCTTGAACAGAATCATTTGCCCGCGCACCGGTTCGATCGGCAACGTAAGGCCGGTAGATTCCAGCAGCCCTGTCGTCCAGGCGCCGCTTGCGACGATAAAATAATCGGCGCTGATCTCAGCTTCAGGAGTACGAACGGCTTTGACCCGACCAGCCTCTATCTTCCAGCCCTGCGCCGGGGATTGCGAACGGATTTCGACACCCCTGTTTTCCAACGTGACGCGCAGTGATTGCGCCAGGCGCGGATTGCGCACCTGGGCAACCTCTGGTAACCAGGCGACAGACTCAGGTATCAGTCCAAGCCGGGGTTCCAGCTGCTGCGCACTGACGCCATCCAGCCATTCCAGATGGGCCCCGAAGCGCGTTACCCATCGCTGTGCCGCATCCCTGTCTTCGACATCGGCAATCAGCAGCCCGGACAGGGTCCATTGCGGATCGATACCGGACTCCCCTTCAAGACGCTGGCACAGATCCGGATAATAACGTTGACTCCAGCGCGCCAGCTCACTGACCGGATCCGGGTAGCGCCACGGATACAGGGGTGACAGTATCCCGCCACCGGCCCAGGATGATTCACGCGCCGGCTGACCACGCTCCAGGATGGTGACCTGCATACCCCTTGCCGCGAGCTCCTGCGCTGTCAGCATACCGATCAGGCCGGCACCCACAACGACACAGTCAGCCATTGCCATTTCGCTCTATGACGTGGAAAGCACGACTATCGCCGCCAGCAATCGGGGCCCGCGTAAGTTTCGCGGTGATCAGGACCATCGACTCCGATCGCGAAGACCCCGCAGCGGTCAGACTGTTGAACACCCACTGGCTGCGCGAGCACCAGAAAAGCAGCAGCATCAGCATGTTCAACACGCAAGCGGTAATAACCATCGGGTGATTCCGGCGAAGACCAGCCCAGGGCGTCAAGATCCTGTGTATAGCGGGGCTTGCCGGCACGCCATCGTTCCTGGGCAAGCTGAACCTGCACCAGTGCAGCCATGGCATCACTACGCCGTGATTTGGCAACCAGCCCACTGAAGGAAGGAACGGTAATGGTGGCGAGTATCGCAACAATAGCCAGTGTTATCAGTAATTCGAGTAGAGTAAAAGCCGGGGTGCACGGTCTATCCATGAGGCAACTCCTTTTGCCGGACCATAACGAAAAGGCGATCATCCTTGCGCCTTTCACAATCCCGACTATACTTTGCGCGACAACAGGGAACAAGTTGCACTGGAGCCTGATCATGGAAGATACAGGGCATTCCGGTTTTACGCTTCTGGAACTACTGGTGACTTTGGCACTGGTCGGCTCACTGGTCGGTCTGGCCGTACCGGCAATGGGTCGATTTCTGGACACCGCACGCCTGCGTTCAGCGACTGAAGCCTTCTCCCAGGAACTTCAACAGGCGCGAAACCACGCATTAGCTCATCAACAGAGCGTTTATTTTTCGCTATCCGTAGCTGCAGACCGATGGTGTTACGGCTGGAGCGAACTCGCAGCCTGTGACTGCAATACGGGCGATTCCGAGGCAACGGCCTGCCGCACGGGCAGCGCTAGCCAGCAGCGGATTCATCGCCGGCTCAGTACGGATTTTCCTTCAGTCGCGCTGAACACAACACGGCCTGCGGCTTTGCGAACCCTGCATTTCTCGCCGCTGCGCGGAACCGCCAGCGCTGACTCATTTGCGCTGCACAACGGCGCAGGCGAGCTACACGTGATTGTCAGCCCGCTCGGGCGGGTACGCATCTGTTCAACAGACGGCCGAGGCTACGCCGTATGCTGATTCACCATCATAAACAGCGCGGCGTCACACTGGTGGAGTTGATGATTGCCGGTGTTATCGCCCTGATTGCCCTGTCTGCTGTGCTAACGGTATACAGTGCCAGCGCACGGCACAGCACCGAACTCCTGCAACAGGCTCACTTGCACCAGCAGCTTCATGCTCTGATGCATCTGATCGGCCGTGACCTTAAACGCGCCGGCTACTGGCATTTTGACCCCGCTTTGCGGGCAGCAAGCGATAATCCGTTTCAAAATTCCGCGAATCAGATACGCATTCAGGCCTATGCCGGACAAAGCCCGGATTCCTGCATTCTGTTTTCCTATGACCTGGATCAGGACGGCCTTGTCGGGACCGGAGCGTGTGATGCGACAGATTGTGCAGACGATACCGACGACGACAATGTCGAGCAGTTCGGATTTCGACTTCGCGGTGTACGGGTGCAGTCGCGTTATGGCGGCTCAGGCCTGGAATGCGAAAGCGGTTACTGGCAAACGGTGAACGATCCGGCGATGGAAATCACCCGGCTTCAGTTCACTCAGCATTCCAGCTGCCTGAACCTGCTGGAGGCTGGTCGGGAATGCACGCCGGAGTCGCCCCGGCTGATACAACGCGCCCTGGAGATTCAGCTCAGTGGACAACTGCGTAACAAGCCGCACACCAATACGGCAATCGCCCAATGGGTAAGAATTCGCAATGACCAACTCAGGGACGGAAAAGGATGGTAAAGCTGTTAAAACCGGGGCGGGACGACCAGGCAGGTGCCGCAACGTTGCTCATTGCGCTGGTACTGATGATGTCGATCACCATCGTAACACTGGCCGTGGCACGCACACTGCTGGTGGAGCAGCGCATGGCCAATAACGATAACTGGAACACCCGCCTGTCCTATCAGGCTGAGGCCGGGCTGGCGGAAGGGATTGCCTACCTGACCCGCGCTATGCAGGCGATATCATGGCAGCAGGCAACGGACAATAACACCCTGATTGATAAAATGACTGTAGATTCCGCCGGGCCGGACATTCATACCGATGTGGTTTTCAGCCGGCCGGCAGACTCGGATCAATACATCTCCATACAGGTAACATCGAGCAGAGATGACGGTTCAACACTTCAAGCAGGCGTCAGCCAGACTGTGCGGCCATTGTCGGTACTGACGCCATTGGCCGAATCGGCACCACCGCTGATACTCAACGGTTGCCTGACATCCATACCGATCAGCTTCGATATTCGCCCCCTGAATACCGACTCTGATCAGGCGGGCGATTCCGTCTGGCTCAACGGGGACAGACCATGCTCCACACTGCACCTGATCGACACCCATAACGGGCATATACAGACAAAAATAACAGAGGATGACTTATGGCCGCTCATATTTTCGGTCAGTAGAGAGGAGTTCAATTCACTGGCAACAGAACGAAGCGCGCTTGCGGATAACGATCGCAATTACTGGCTTGCACAGGATAGCGACCTGAACTCAGGTCGCTGGAACCGGGGCATGGGCAGTGCAGACAGGCCTGTTGCCCTGTATTTCTCAGCGGCGATTGGCTGCCCTGAATTTTCAGACGGTGTCCGCCTGTACGGCGTTGTTTTTATCGACACGGACTGCCCCGAACCAATCGTTGACACTGGCTTTGAAGTCTTCGGCACACTGATCGTCAACGGCAACCTGAATACAGGCGATACAAAGCTGCGCCTCAATCATATTCAGCTTGCGGACAGGCAGCAAACCCGGCTTCAGTTCCCGGTATTGCGCAGCGTCCCGGTAGCGGGCACATGGAAGGATTTTTAACTATGGAAAACAGACATCGCGGCTTCACCCTGATCGAGGCAATGGTCACGGTGGTGGTACTCAGTATTGGCCTGCTCGGGCTGGCGCAACTTCAGGCACGACTCTGGTCGGCTTCAGGCGACCTGCACTCGAGCGACGAAGCCTATCTGCTGGCAAGCAACACGCTGGAAAAATCCGTCATAGCACAGATAATTGCCGCCGATCTCATTGCCAATACCACTGCACAGATCACCGGTTCGGCAACAGTGTTCGCTGTCGATCTATCGCTGACGGAGCAGCAGCAACTGGCCGAAGCCACTGTAAGTGTCGAATGGGAGCATCAGAGTGGATTACGCTCGCTGGCGCTGCAGACCACGATTTACACGAACGCCCACGCATCCGATAACCGCTTGTTGTTAGCGGTGGACTGATCTCGCTTACCAGCAGTCCGCCATGCCACCAGTCTTCACATTGACCTGGTTGACGGTCAGTGCACCGCAGGGGTCGGAAGCCTGGGCTCCGACGGGCGTCGCCGTTATGAGGAAAGTGGTAGTGGTGGGCGCAGAGAAGGTCAGGTTGTAATGGCCTTCATCCGAAGGACCATCACTAACGGCATTCGTATAGGAGTTATTCTGGGTAAAGAAGCGTTCCGCCACCTGTACCGCTTGCAGCAGTGCGGTCTTTCCGTCGGCGCGGCGCGTCTTGCGCACGTGGTCCTGATAGGACGGATAGGCGACGGCCGCCAGGATGCCTACGATAGCCACGACGATCATCAGTTCAATCAGAGTAAAGCCTCTGCTGCGTGCTGTGTTCATGTCAGTCCCTGCCTTTTGATTCAAGAAGGTCATGTCTGCGATCAGTCGACATAGATCCAGATTTCCTCAATACGCG
>JAUXDG010000051.1 GCA_030618475.1 Gammaproteobacteria bacterium
GTAGCCCACATAACCGGGTGGGGCACCGATCAGGCGCGCCACCGAGTGTTTTTCCATGAATTCGGACATATCGATGCGTACCATGGCCTCTTCGGTGTCAAACAGGAACTCCGCCAGGGCCTTGGTCAGCTCGGTTTTACCCACGCCGGTCGGTCCCAGGAACAGAAATGAACCATTGGGACGGCTTGGATCGGACAAACCGGCGCGTGAACGGCGAATAGCGTCGGACACCGCCTTCACCGCTTCGCTCTGGCCGACTACGCGTTTTTCGATTGCCTGCTCCATGTGCAGCAGTTTGTCGCGTTCGCCTTCCAGCATTTTGGACACCGGGATACCGGTCCACATGGACACCACCTCGGCAATCTCTTCGTCGGTCACCTTGTTGCGCAGCAGTTTCATCTCCTGCATTTCAACCTGGGCCGCCATATCCAGCTGTTTTTCCAGTTCCGGGATGCGTCCATACTGCAATTCACCGGCCCGCGCCAGATCTCCGGCACGCTGCGCCGTTTCCAGTTCCTTACGCGCCCGTTCCAGTTCTTCCTTGACGTGGGACGCACCCTGCACCGCGGCTTTCTCGGATTTCCAGATTTCCTCCAGATCAGAGAATTCGCGTTCCAGGGCGTTGATTTCCTCCTGAAGATTACCCAGCCGTTTGACCGACGCTTCGTCACTTTCCTTCTGCAAAGCCTCGCGCTCGATCTTCAGCTGGATCAGACGCCGCTCCAGCCGATCCATCTGTTCGGGCTTGGAATCGATTTCCATGCGAATCCGGCTGGCGGCCTCATCGATCAGGTCAATGGCCTTGTCCGGCAGCTGCCGGTCGGTGATGTAACGCGTTGACAGGGTCGCCGCCGCCACAATCGCGGGATCGGTGATATCCACGCCGTGGTGGACTTCATAACGCTCTTTAAGGCCGCGCAGAATAGCGATGGTATCTTCAACCGTGGGTTCGTCGACCAGCACTTTCTGAAAACGACGCTCCAGTGCGGCATCCTTTTCGAGATATTTCCGGTATTCATCCAGGGTGGTTGCACCTACACAATGCAGTTCGCCACGGGCCAGCGCCGGTTTCAGCATATTACCTGCGTCCATGGCGCCTTCGGCTTTGCCGGCTCCGACCATGGTATGCAGCTCATCGATGAACAGAATAATCTGGCCTTCCTGTTTGGAAAGATCCTTGAGGACCGCTTTAAGACGCTCCTCGAACTCACCGCGGTATTTTGCACCGGCGATCAGCGCACCCATATCGAGACTCAGCAGGCGTTTACCCTTGATCCCCTCCGGCACTTCGCCATTTATGATACGTTGTGCCAGACCTTCAACAATCGCTGTTTTACCCACACCGGGTTCACCGATCAGTACCGGGTTGTTTTTGGTACGGCGCTGAAGCACCTGAATGGTGCGCCTGATTTCGTCATCGCGGCCGATCACCGGGTCCAGTTTCCCCTGTTCGGCACGTTCTGTGAGGTCAATGGTATATTTTTCCAGCGCCTGACGCTGGTCCTCGGCGTTGGGGTCATCGATGCTCTGGCCACCGCGCATCTTTTCAATAGCCTGTTCGATCAGGCCCCGGCTGGCCCCCGCCCCGCGCAGTAGCCCGCCAAGCTCGCTCTTGTCCTCGACTGCCGCGAGCGCAAACAATTCGGACGAAATGTACTGGTCCTTGCGTTTCTGCGCCAGCTTGTCGGTGAGATTCAACAGACGCGTCAAATCATTGGAGATATGCACCTCGCCAGAGGTACCTTCCACCACCGGCAGGCGATCCATCTGTTCGCCTAACTGGGAACGCAACAGGTTGGTATTGACGTTGGCCTGAGCCAGCAGATGACGGGCAGTACCGCCCTCTTGATCCAGCAACGCCACCATGACGTGCACCGGTTCGATATAGTTATGATCCCGTCCTACCGCCAGACTCTGGGCATCGGCCAGCGCCATCTGGAACTTGGAAGTCAGTTTATCCATTCGCATGACAAGGAGTCTCCCCAAATATTGAATAACTTGCGTAATATATGGGTGGGTTTGCGGATAATTTCAAGGCAGGCAACAAAAATTCTGTTTACTTGTAGACCTTGCGCTGGAACAGGTCCTGGCGCCGGCTGACCAGGCGATCGAGGAACAGCAGACCGTCGAGGTGATCCATTTCGTGCTGAACAGCGCGTGCCTCAAAGCCTTCCATGTCAAAACAAAGTGCATTGCCATCGCGGTCTAACGCGTCAAGCTGGATACGCTCGGCGCGCACTACGTTACCCGTGTAATCAGGAACCGAAAGACAACCCTCGCGGCCGATGGCAAAGCCGTCCCACTCGGTGATCTCGGGATTCACCAGAATCAGGTGACCATGGTTTCCGGTCTTCTTGCGACCCGAAACATCAACGATCAGGACGCGTTGAAACCAGGCCACCTGTGCAGCGGCAATACCCACCGCGCCCGGTCCCGCCAGGCGGGTTTCCTCAAGATCGTCGATACAGCCCTGTAAGGCAGCGTCGAACTGTTTGACAGGTTCGGAAACCTGACGCAGACGATCGTCAGGATAGGTCAGTATCTCCAGTACGGCCACGCGTCACCCGATAAGCGTGTCGATCGGACGCACGTCGATCTTGACACCGTCGGCCTGCAACGGCGCCAGCGCCTTTTCAACCGACTCCACGCCCTGTGTCGCCATACCTTCGATCTGCAGGATATAAATCGGCTCAGACTCGGTACCACCGACATCCGACTCCAGGTCGAGAATATTCAAACCGGCCTGTGCGGCCTTACTGGTCACCTGAGACACAATGCCGGCACGGTCGCCACCGTGTACCAGAATACAGACATCCGGGATCGGGCGATGATGCAGGCCACCATCAATGGCATGGATATGAAGAACCAGCCCCAGTGCATCGACCACTGGCTGCAACACACTGCACAGCGCGTCGTCGCCGGCATCGCTTCGCACCATCATCATGACCGTGAAATATTCACCCAGGCGAATCATGGAAGTTTCACCCAGGTTACTGCCCGCCTCGAACAACGCGGTAGTGACCCTGGCCACAATACCGGGTTGATCCTTACCCACCAGCGTCAACATGTACCAGTTCGACATGGGGTCCCCCAGATTCAGTTAACAGGCCGCACTATAGTCAGGGAGTCACCAGCGGTGCAAGCGGCTTATTCATCGCAGTCAGGGAACTGCTGCTACAACTTACGCACTCATTAGTGACCGCCGGACAGCAAGGCAACACTGTGGGGGCAGTCCCTGACCGCGATTGCTGCACAGGCCGTTAAAGCTGTCTGCGCAGATCAGGCATGCAGGGTGGAATGCGTGATATAGATGAGCCCCACACCCAGACCGATCAGCAATATCTGTTTAAGCGTTGCGCTGAATTCAACACGTTTGTGCAGCCCCGGAATCAGATCAGCAACCGCGATATAGATAAAGCTGGAGGCCGCAACGGCCAGCACGTAGGGCAATGCAGGCTGCAGATTCATTAAGCCGTAATAGGCCAGGATACCGCCGATCACGGTAGTCAGGCTGGCTATCACGTTAAACGCAAATGCCCGACCGGTACTGAAACCGCTGTGCAGCAGGACTGCAAAATCACCCACTTCCTGCGGAATTTCGTGAGCGGCAACCGCCAGGCTGGTGACCACGCCGAGATGGATATCAGTCAGGAACGCGGCACCAATTAACAAACCGTCGATAAAGTTGTGCAACCCGTCGCCAATCAGAATCAGGGTACCGGCTGCCGGCTGGTGGTGGGCGTGACCCTCGGGTACGTGGACTTCACAGTGCTCTTGGTGGCAATGGCGCCACAACACCAGTTTTTCCAGCAGGAAAAAGCCAAGCAGACCCAGCAGCACGGCGCCTGTAATGCTGTGAAAATCGTTGCCGTCAACAGCTTCGAGCGCATGCGGCAGCAGGCCCAGCAAGGCGGCCCCCAGTAACGCACCGATGGCAAAACTGACCGCATGCGGTAACAGGCGGGTACGCAAGGCTTCCGGCAGCAGTAAAAACAAAGCCGCCGCGATAACGCTGAGCACACCGCCCAACAGGCAGAACAACAGAATCCAGATCAGGAGTGGCATTTAATATCCGAATTTTCGATGACATGAAAACACTGAAGTATACCGCAGCGCAGCCCACCTGCCCGGCTTTGAACCGCGGCCAGGGTGCTGCTCCTACAGGTTTAGCCTGGATTGCTCACAACATTAACCACATGCCCCAGGGCACCCTCTCTTGCTACGCAATTCACCTTGAAGGGCACGAAGGTCACAAAGGAACAACGGCTTAACTCATGTCCACAGAAGATTTTTCAGGCAAACGCTGTTCACGGAGAGCACGGAGGATAAGTACGAAAATCCTCAATCCTTGAAAGCCTTTGTGACCTTCGTGTCCTTAGTGGTGAGAAATGGGGGGTAGCAGTAGGTATCGGCGCAACTTCCGTAGCAGCGACCCCCTGGACGCGATTCATACCATCCAGATCAACGACGCCATACGCCCGGTCACAGCGTCGCGTCGATAGGAATAAAAGCGTTGCCGATCCGCAAAGGTACAGAAACTCCCACCGTAGAGAGCGGTCACGCCGCTTGCCAGGAGCCGAATCCGCGCCAGCTGATACAGGTCCGCCAGCCAATGCCCGTGTGGCCTGGCCAGGAAAGCCCCGGCGGCCTCGGCGTGCTGCTCGACAAAGACCTGGCGCACCTCCCCACCCACCTCAAAGGCGCCCGCTCCGATGGCGGGGCCGAACCAGGCCATCAGTCGCCCTGGCTCTGTATCGAGTGCCCGCACAGTGCTCTCCAGAACGCCATCGGCCAAGCCCCGCCAGCCGGCATGAGCGGCGGCAACCCGTGTTCCGCTACGATTACAGAACAGGACCGGCAGGCAATCCGCCGTCAGCACCGCACACACCACATGGGTCTGATCGGTAAAACTGGCATCGGCGGACGGGCGTTCGCCTGAGTTGGCGGCATCCACCACCGTGTTGCCATGAATCTGGTTCAACCAGACGGGCCGCCCTGGCAGGTTCAGCTGGTGCTGGATGGATAAACGATTCTGTCGCACGGCGTCCGCTGCATCACCGACATGATCTGCCAGGTTCAAGCTTTCATAAGGGCCTTTGCTGACACCCGTATTGCGAGTTGTCGTCACGGCTTTTACACACGCCTTTGCGGGCCAGTCCGTGAAAATCATCCGCTTCTCAGCGCCTCAAGCAACTGTTTGAAATCTCTTGGGATTTCAACCTCCCAGCCGACAGGCTCGCCACTCGCCGGATGAATCAGCTGCAGGCGCTCGGCGTGCAGGGCCTGGCGGCGAAAAGCGCTGATGGCCTCGCGCAAACCCGCTGAGGCACCGCGTGGCAACCTCAGACGCCCTCCATACAGCGGGTCACCCACCAGTGGACAGCGGATATGAGCCATATGTACCCGGATCTGGTGAGTCCGTCCGGTCTCCAGGCGTGCCTGCACCAGGGTATGGGCTGCAAACCGTTCCAACACCCGATAATGCGTGATGGCCGGTTTTCCGGAGTCCACCACTGCCATACGCAGACGGTCGCGCGGATGGCGGCCAATCGGCGCATCGACCGTTCCGCCGGCCGCCAGCACTGAGTGCACCAGCGCCAGGTATTCCCGCTTTACACTGCGCGCCTGCAGCTGTTCGACCAGCGACTTGTGTGCGCTCAGGCTGCGCGCCACCACCATCAGACCGCTGGTATCCTTGTCGAGACGGTGCACGATGCCTGCTCGCGGCAGCGAGGCCAGCTCAGGATCATAGAACAGCAGGGCATTCTGCAGGGTGCCATCCGGATTTCCAGCGGCAGGATGCACGACCAGACCGGCCGGCTTGTTCAACACTAACAGATGCTGGTCCTGGAAGCGGATATCGAGCGGAATATCCTGTGGCTGCGCCTCGGTCTCCCGCTGTAACTGCGCGCGTATTTCAACCTGTTCGCCACCCGCCACCCGGTACCTGGCTATAACCGGCTGCCGGTTCAACAGCACCTTGCCCGCCTTTATCCACTGCTGCAGACGACTGCGCGAATAGCACGGGAACAACTCCGCCAGAACCTGATCGAGACGGCGACCGGCCGCTGCTTGCGGAATCTGTCCTGTCAGATGAATCTGCTCAAACATAGTATTAAGGAACAAGCCGCCTTACAATTTCATTTTCATGACAGAAATCGGATACGCAGGCTGATGCGCTGGTTATGCCTTATACCTTTATTAACGATTTTGTTCACCTTCGGTTGTTCGACCACACCCGAGGATGAGCTGGATGCTTTACCCGCCGACGAGCTCTACCGCCGTGCCAAGACGGCGCTTGACTCGGGTGATTATGAAACAGCGATCAACACCTTCGAAAAACTGGAAGTTCGCTTTCCGTTCGGCAAATATGCCCAGCAGGCCCAGCTGGAGATCGCCTACGCTTACTACAAGTTCGACGAGCCGGACTCTTCCATCGCTACCGCCGACCGTTTCATCAGTAACAACCCGGGCAATCCCCACCTGGACTATGCCTACTACCTGAAAGGGCTGGTCAACTACAGCCGTGGCGCCAACCTGGTTGACCGTGTGGCACCCCGTAAACCTTCCGAGCGGGACACCCGGGCACTGCGCGACTCCTTCAATGATTTCACCCAGTTAGTGAAAAAATTCCCCGACAGCCGCTATGCCGCCGATGCCAGGGAACGACTGGTTTTTCTGCACAACCAGCTGGCCCGATACGAAATCAACGTCGCCGATTACTACATGAAACGCGGCGCCTACGTGGCTGCGGCCAACCGCGCCAAGTATGTCATCGAGAATTATCAGCGCACACCGGCGGCACAGGACGCCTTACAGGTACTGGTGCAGGCTTATACCAAGATGGGCATGAACGATCTGGCCGACGATTTACAGCGGGTGCTGGACCTGAATCGCCCCGCCAGCAGGGACATGGACAGATAGGCAATAGCGCAGCAGTGGTCTCGTCTCATAGCGCGACCAACTTCCATGTGATTCGGCTCTTATCGCGGTCGGGCGAGCGCTGCTACAGGCAGCAGGGACGAATCTTCAGATTGCATCATTATCCGTTTCGCCGGTTCGAATACGAACCACCCTCTCTACCGAGGTAATGAATATTTTGCCGTCACCGATTTTGCCGGTCCTGGCCGCATTGGTGATCGTTTCGATACAGCGTTCGACATCATCCTCCTTGACGACAATTTCAAGCTTTACCTTGGGCAGAAAATCCACCACATATTCCGCACCGCGATACAGCTCGGTATGCCCCTTCTGCCGGCCGAAACCTTTAACCTCGATGGCAGTCATACCGGTGATACCAATATCTGACAACGCTTCGCGCACATCATCCAGTTTAAACGGCTTGATAACGGCTTCGACTTTTTTCATGGGTCCGTTCCCTTGTTGATGTCTGTATCGACGGTTACTAAGGCTTGCGTCAGTAACCATACTAAAACCCGGCGCAAGAATCGAATTTAGTCACTGCCCGGCAACGCCCTGGCTGCGCAGCTGAGCCGTTAAAAACCCCGACGTGATGGGGTAGCGTCGATCGCGGCCGAAGGCGCGCTGAGTAATGCGGATTCCGGGCGGCGCCTGACGACGTTTGTATTCATTGCGATCCACCAGAGTGGCAATACGACACACCGTCGCTTCGTCAAAACCGCGTTTGACCAGCTCTTCGATACTCAGATCCTGCTCGATATAACCCTGCAGGATCGGGTCCAGAATCGAATACGGCGGCAAGGAATCCTCGTCTTTCTGATCCGGCGCCAGTTCGGCTGACGGCGCTCGCTCCAGCACACGCTGCGGAATGACCGGTGTTATCGAATTACGGTACCGGCACAAATCGTAAACCAGCAGTTTGGGCACATCCTTGATAGGTGCAAAACCGCCGGCCATGTCCCCATACAGGGTGGCGTAACCAACCGACATTTCGCTCTTGTTGCCGGTGGTCAGAACCATCCGCCCCTGCTTATTGGACAGCGCCATCAGAATCACCCCCCGGCATCGGGCCTGGATATTTTCTTCCGTCACATCCCGTTCGGTACCGGCAAACACGTCGGACAAGGTCTCCAGGAAAGCCTCAAACGGCTGTTTGATGGGGATCTCGCGGTAGTCCACGGCCAGTGCCCGCGCTTCGGCACGGGCGTCTTCCAGGCTCATGGCAATGGTATAGCACGATGGCATCATCACCGCTTCGACGCGCTCTGCGCCAATGGCATCGACAGCAATGGCCAGGGTCAGGGCAGAATCAACGCCACCGGACAGACCGATGACCACGCCGTTGAAACCATTCTTGTCAATGTAATCACGCACCCCGAGAACCAGAGCCTGATAGATACTGGCATGTTCATCGTCACGTGGCGTTACCTCCCCGGGTATGGGCCTGAGTTCTCCCTGTGCAATTTCGAAATCGACCGGGTAGAGGCCCTGCTGGTAGGCCGGTGCACGCACGACGGTGGTTGCGGATTGATCCAGCACGAAGGATCCACCATCAAAAACCAGCTCATCCTGCCCACCCACCAGATTGACGTAAACAACAGGACACGCCGTTTCCTGCACGCGCCTGGCGACCACGGCTTCGCGCTCGTTGCCCTTGCCGGTATGGAAGGGCGATGCATTCAGATTCACCAGCAGCCTGGCGCCCGCATCGGCTGCGGCGCGGGCAGACTCAGGCGTCCAGATGTCTTCACAGATGGTCACAGCCACCGGCACACCCGCCACATCCGCAACACAGAGCCCCTCACCCGCAACAAAGTAGCGTTTTTCGTCAAAAACACTGTAGTTGGGCAGAAGATTCTTGCGGCAGCGCGCAACCACTTGGGCATCGCGGATCAGCGAAGCGGCATTGTAACGGCCTTCAGCCGTCTGTTCCGGGTGTCCGACCAGGACGTGAATACCGGCCACCTCGGATCGGATCCTGGCCAAGCCGGCGTCCACCAGCTCCTGCAGACCTGAGCGTAACAATAAATCCTCGGGCGGATAGCCGGTCAGTGTCAGTTCGGGAAAAACGATCAGATCGGCATCCAGCTCATCGCGCGCACGGTGTGCGGATTCGATCACCAGCTCGGTGTTGGCGGGAATATCTCCGACCAGCAAATTACATTGCGCCATCACCAGACGCAACACAGCCTGTTCGGGGCGTGAATCAGCCGGCATGTCAGCGCCCCTTCATGAAATCGCCAGTACTTCCTGCATGCGCACACCCATATCCGCCGGCGAACGGACAACCGCGACACCGGCCTGCTCCAGCGCCGCAAACTTTGCCTCAGCGGTACCCTTGCCACCACTGATGGTGGCGCCGGCGTGTCCCATGCGCTTACCGGCTGGCGCAGTAACCCCGGCAATGTAAGCGACCACCGGCTTATTCATGTGATCCCGTATGAAGACGGCTGCTTCCTCTTCAGCGCTACCGCCAATTTCGCCCACCATAATGACACCTTCGGTGCCGGGATCGCGCTCGAAGCGCCGCAGACAGTCGATAAAATCCAGCCCGTGAATCGGATCACCGCCGATACCGACACAGGTACTCTGCCCCAGGCCCGCCAGCGTGGTCTGGTAGACCGCTTCATAAGTCAGTGTACCGGATCGCGAGACAATACCGATGGTGCCCGGCTTGTGTATGGCGCCCGGCATAATACCGACTTTGCATACGCCCGGTGTGATGATGCCCGGGCAGTTGGGACCAATCAGACTGGCGCCGCTGCCCGACAGCGCAGCTTTCACCCTCAGCATGTCCATCACCGGAATGCCTTCGGAAATACAGACGATGAGCTCGATGCCGGCGTCCGCCGCTTCGAGTATAGCGTCTGCGGCAAAAGCCGCCGGTACATAGATCATGCTGGCATGAGCACCGCTACCATCCACCGCCTCCCGCACGGTATTGAATACCGGCAAATCCAGATGTTTCTGTCCGCCTTTGCCGGGCGTGACCCCACCGACCAGTTGTGTGCCGTAGGCCAGTGCCTGCTCGGAATGGAAAGTACCCTGTTTGCCGGTGAATCCCTGGCAAATCACCCGCGTGTGCTGATCAACCAGGATGCTCATGCGACTGGCTCCCGGCTTGCCTGCACAACTTTCCCGGCGGCGTCCGTGAAGCCTTCCGCGGCAATAATCCTCAAACCGGAAGCGGCCAGCAGCGCTTTACCTTCATCCCGGTTGGTCCCCTCCAGACGCACCACGACCGGCAGATCGACACCGACCTCCTGCACCGCCTGTATGATGCCCTCGGCGATCAGGTCACAGCGCACGATGCCACCAAAAATGTTGACCAGAATAGCGCGAACCTTGGTGTCCGCCAGAATCAGCTTGAAGGCCTCCGCTACCCGTTCAGCGGTGGCGCCACCCCCCACGTCGAGAAAGTTGGCCGGTTCGCCACCGTGCAGCTTGATCAGGTCCATGGTCGCCATGGCCAGACCTGCGCCATTCACCATGCAGGCGATGTCACCGTCCAGGGTGATGTAGTTGAGCCCATGTTCACTGGCGCTGCGTTCTTTTTCATCTTCCTGGGTCGGGTCGCGTAAATCGTTGAGTTCCGGATGCCGGTACAGCGCGTTGTCATCGAGTTCCAGCTTGGCATCCAGCGCCAGCAGATCACCGGACGCCGTGACCACCAGCGGATTGATTTCCACCAGGCTGGCATCCTGTTGCTCAAACAGGCGGTACAGACCACCCAGCAAACGGGTAAAGGTCTTGATCTGGTCACCCGACAGCCCCACACCGAAGGCCAGATTACGGCATTGATAAGCCTGCAGGCCAACGGCAGGATGGACGGCTTCGGTCAGAATGGCGCGCGGGTCCCGCGTTGCAACTTCTTCGATATCCATACCACCGGATGCAGACGCCATGACCATGACCTGCTCCCGCGCCCTGTCGACCAGCATGCCCAGATAGAGCTCGCGTTCGATTTCAACCGTGCCTTCAATCAGCAGACGGTGGACCGGCAGCCCCTGGCTGCCGGTCTGCCGGGTAAGCAGGTTTGATCCCAGTAAGGCGCTGGCTGTCTTTTCAACCGCCTCGACACCTTCAACCAGTTTGACGCCGCCGCCTTTACCCCGCCCGCCGGCGTGAACCTGGGCCTTCACCACCCAGCGCTCACCACCCAGCGCCTTGGCCGCCGCGGCAGCATCCTGCATGGATTCGACCATCCGACCTTGCGGAACCGGAACGCCATAATCTGCGAACAGTTGTTTGGCTTGATACTCGTGGAGATGCATGGCAGAACCCGTTTGTTTGAAAGTCTGTATTCTCCTGAAAAAGGGCCGCGGAAACAAATAATCATCCAATCTTGCTTGTCTTTTGGCCCAGCTTCTGTGTTGCGGCAACGGTGACATAAAACGATTATGCGCCCCTTGCCGCGCCTTGAATCTGAGCCAACATCCGGCGCAATCTTTGCACAATTATTAATTTCCGCGACCCTAAACGGGATCCGAGTAAAGTCTTGATCGCGGTCAGGTGACCGATACCTGCTCATTTCTGTCGCCATCGGGTACACTAGCCGGATGTTTGGCATACGCGTTCTGATCTACCTGTTGGGCATTGCCCTGGTCATCTGGATCCTTATACGGCTGGCAAAAACACCTCGTATGGAAAAGAAACCCACCAAAAGAGTTGGTGATATGGTGCGCTGCACGCACTGTGGCGTGTACATTCCCCGTCATGAAGCGATACAGGACAGCGATCACTTCTACTGCTGCACCCGGCACCGGGACGAAGACCGCAAGCTGTAACGAGGTACCAGTGAGCCGATGACCAAGTTGACCCCGTCAACTGCGGAGCTTGCGTTCAGCCCCACAAGCTGGCAGCCGTTGCGAATACTGACCTTCTACCGGGTCGTCCTCGCCGGTCTGTTGACGGTTTTGTACTTCGCGTTGCAAGACAGCAATCCGTTTAATGCCCAGAATCACCAGCTGTTCAGTGCAACCTTATTGACCTACCTCTTTTTTGCCATAGCCGTCGGCTTCAGCACCCGTTTACACTGGCCGGGGTATCAGTTTCAGTCGCAGCTGCAGATACTGACAGATATCACTGCGATCGCCCTGCTGATGCACGCCACCGGCGGGGCAACCAGTGCCCTGGGCGTTTTACTGGTCATTGCCGTCGCGGCAGGCGCGCTGATTTCACCCGGACGACCGGCTTATCTGTTTGCCGCTGTGGCAACCCTTACGCTGCTGTTCGAGACCGGACTCGCCAGCCTGTCACTGGAAAAAACCGGTGCCGGCGATATTACCCGCGCCGGCCTGCTGGGCCTGGTACTGTTTGCCGCTGCCGGGCTTGCCCACGTGCTGGCAATACGAATCCGCGAGAGTGAAGCACTGGCCCGGCAACGCGGTATAGATCTGGCCAATCTGCAGCAACTCAACCAGTACATTATTCAGCAATTGCAGTCCGGCGTACTGGTCGTCGACCCGGATAACAACATTCGCCTGGCCAACGAAACCGCCCACACGCTGCTGAAAATCGGCCAGCAACCCCGGATACGGCTCGAGCAGGCGGCACCTGGCCTTGCACAACAGCTGCATCACTGGAAAAAAGACAAGCAATGGCAACCGCAGGCCTTTCAGTCCCCTCGGGCCGGCAGCACCCTGATACCCAGGTTCAGCGAACTGCAGACAGCCAGGGGCACAGGCACCTTGATTCTGCTCGAAGACAGCGCACAGCTTGCCCACAAGACCCAGCAGATCAAACTGGCATCACTGGGACGACTGACCGCCAGTATCGCCCATGAAATCCGCAACCCCCTGAGCGCCATCAGTCATGCCGCACAACTGCTGGCGGAATCCGACAAACTCGACCAGGGTGACAAACGACTGACCGAGATCATTGGCAACCACACCAAACGGGTCAACACCATTATTGAAAATGTCCTGCAACTTTCCCGGCGTTCAGCAAGCCATCCGCAGGAACTCGCTCTGACAGACTGGCTGTCAGAGTTCAGGAAGGAATTTGTGCAAATGGACGGGCTGCAGTCGCAACAACTGGAACTCGACATTGAGCCGCAAGACGTTCAGATCCACGTTGACCCCGGCCATCTGCACCAGGTATTGACCAACCTGTGCCAGAATGCCTTCGCTCATACCGGTGATGGAACAGCGATCAAACTTCAGGTCCGCAGGGGCGACAGGGCTGCGGTCTGGCTGGATGTGCTCGACAATGGACCCGGTATCGATGCAGAAACCGCGGAACAGATGTTTGAGCCCTTCTACACGACAGCCTCATCGGGTACCGGACTTGGCCTGTATATCGCGCGAGAACTGTGTGAGATCAATCAGGCACGACTCAGTTACCACCCGCTGCCGGAGGGAGGCAGCAGCTTTCGAATTCGCTTTGCAGCCTGATCCACCAAGGTCACAAAGGAAAACAAGTTAACCCCTATGCGCAGAAGATTTTTTGGGTACATGCTGTTAACGGAAAGCACGGCGGATACATACGGAAGCCCTTTAACTTCAAGAGCCTTTGTGACCTTTGTGTCCTTGGTGGTGAGAAATTGGGGTTAGCG
>JAUXDG010000114.1 GCA_030618475.1 Gammaproteobacteria bacterium
CCGGCATCAGCGAGGCAACCCAGTCAAAATCCGATTGTCGCGCGACATCGACGAACGACTGTCCAACATCTTCCGACTGTATCCATTCCAGCATCGGCAAAGCATCAAAATCCTGGTGTGGAGGAGGCATAGCAGATATGACACTAAGCCCCCAGCCTGCATAGACCTGTTGACCAAGACTGTCGATTGTATCGGCGATTTTCACTACATTGCTTTCATCAGCCACCATGATCAGGTGTATTGACGGCAGCACATAGCCAGACTCTTCCACACGATGGAGGAATTGTTCACGCAAATACTGCAATCGCTGCGCGTCAGAAATGAACCCCGTGCTGCTGTTATCACCGTTTTCTCCCCGCATTTGCTGTCCCTGTTCCAGGGAATTCAGCTGGCGCTTGCGGGCTGCTTCAACATCCGAATTGTCCACTGGGTAGCGTTCATACAGCCTGCGATACAGGGACGGAAAATCCTTGCGTTCACGCTGGGTCATGTGGCCAAGCGAGCCAGACTCGCGCATATGCACTTCCACTGTCAGTTCAGGTATATGCACAAAATCAACCAGCCTCGAGAACCGGATCAGCAGGTCCCAGTCTTCAAAGGCGTTAAGTTCAGTATCGAACAGGCCGGAATGCTGCAGTAACTCACGCCGGTGTCCCCAGGTATTTACCGGGATATAGTTCGCCACGTGCAGCCGTTCTTTTGAATAGGCAATTCCCGAATACGGTGTACTGCGGCCTAGCTCGATTCGCTTGCCCCCTTCTATCGCCTCGTCTACATACTCCGCCTCGGTATACGCGAACCCTGACCCTTTTTCCTTGAGTGCGGCGACTACAGTAAGCAAGTGAGCGGGAAGAAAAGTATCGTCATCGTCCAGATAACACAACACCTCCCCCCGGGAGAGTCGTATGCCGGTATTTCTCGCCGCAGCCAAACCCTGATTACTGCTGTGACACACATAGCGAATTCTCCCTTCGGGATCGACCGACTGGACGAACGCGCTTACGTCAACACCGGCATCATTAACCACGACGGCTTCCCAGTTCGGGTATTCCTGCCCAAGCAGCGACTGCAAGGCATCCTGCAGCAGGCCAGGACGATTGAATGTCGGCACAATAACGCTTACCAGCGGACGGTCCGGCAGCTCGAGCCGGATACTCTCTGACGCAGCCAGTGCCTTTAGACCGCTGTGCAGCGCCGACACGCGCCGCAACAGCCTGTCCTCCACGCCTTCCTCATGGATATGAAAGCGCGCCTCGAGATGCTGCAAAATCGGCTTCCAGTCAGGGCGTATCGTGTCTGTGCAATCAGGGTTGCCGAACACTTTTTCCAGTATTCGCACATGGTCGACGAGTGGCTCCATAGAGCTGTAGAAGTGTGTCGAATACTGATTTTCGTGTACGCGAAATGCCACGGACGGCCTGTTGACAAAGGCAAAATCCGGTTTGAACGCGGCCATCCGCACATACAGGTCCCAGTCTGAGGCCCCGGTGACCTCCGGGTCGAGAAAGCCTACACGGTTAAGGTCTTCCCTGCGAAAAAGAACTGCCGTCGGCGTAATATAGTTATCGTATATCAGAAGGTCTGCCAGCTCATTGCGCCCACCGGCATAACTGTGCGGCATGAAACCCGGATGCATGGCCACCTTGATGATCCTGTCATCGTCATCCACCCAGTAGCAGGGTGCATAGGCCAGACAGCAGTCGGGATTCTGCTCAAGCATTTCCACCAGCGCACACAGATGCCCGGGCATATAGAAGTCATCGGACGGCAGTACCGTATGATACCGGCCGCTGCCGCAGCCGAAGGCCTTCAGGCTGTTACCGATCATGCCGAGGTTATTTTCATTGCGTATATAAGAAACCCGCGGATCATCCGTATACGACTGGATAATGGCATCACTGTCATCAGAGGAAACATCATCCAGAACAACAAGCTCAAGGGAAGGTATATTCTGCGTCAACACGCTTTCTATACAACGCCTGAGAAACCGTCCGTTGTTGTAGGACAGAATAACAACGGTAGCCAGCGGGTTTGCAATACTGCCAATGTTCATATCGCGCTCCTTATCGATGCCTGCCGGTTAACAGCAGGCTTGCCTTTGGCTGAGGTGGCCTGGATAACGGCATCAATGACACGTTTGACGTCACTGTCCGTCATGTGCGGCCCGATCGGCAGACTGAGCACACTGGCCACTGTTCGCTCTGACACAGGACAGTGCTGCTGAAGCATATGCGAGTACGCGCCGGAGCATGCCGGCAAAGCCGGGTAATGAATCTGTGTCCCTATACCATACCGGTGCAGTTTTTGTTTAATCAGGTCACGATCTTCAATCCGAATCACGTATAAATGCCAGACAGGTTCGGTGTGATCCGCCACCAGGGGCAGTTCGATATCACTGCAGCCCTGTAATTCCCGTCCATAGACCTCCGCAATTGCTCTTCGCCGGTCGTTCCAGACGTCAAGCCGTTTCAGTTTTACGCTCAGAAATGCCGCCTGAAGCTCGTCGAGCCGACTGTTGGTACCGAGCCTGGAGTGCTCGTATTTGCGAGCCGAGCCGTAGTTGCGCAGCTCAATCAGGTTACTCGTCAGTTCCGGGTCGTCGGTGGTAATCGCGCCACCATCTCCAAGCGCGCCGAGATTTTTTGCCGGATAAAAGCTGAAAGCGGCAGCATCACCCAGCGACCCCACCCTCCTATTCATATACAAGGCTCCATGAGCCTGCGCCGCGTCCTCGATCAGTTTCAGACCATGTCGGTCCGCGACGGCACGCAGGCCTGTGATGTCAGCAGGTTGCCCATACAGATGCACTGCAATGATTGCTTGCGTTCGCGAACTGACAGCCGCCTCAGTGGCCGGGGCATCCAGGTTCATGGTGTCCCGCTCAATATCCACGGCAACGGGCTTTGCCCCGGTCGCAGACACCGCCATCCAGGTAGCTATAAACGTATGCGCCGGAACAATCACTTCATCTCCTTTGCCAATCCCGTAACCTTCGAGAATCAGCCGGAGCGCGTCCAGCCCATTGCCTACACCCAGACAGTGCCGACTGCCACAGTAGCTGGCGTACTCCGCCTCAAATGACTGTATTTCCGCCCCCAACGTGAAACAACCGGACGCTTTCACTCGATGCCACGCCACATCCAGATCGGCGCGCAACTCGTGAATAGCTGCGCCCACGTCAAGAAAATCAATAAATGGCATTATCGCTGACCGCTTCGCGGAACTCGCCATAGCTCCGGAAGTAATCGGATTCGTCGTAACGCCGCGATGCAAGGACCATACAGACGGAACCGGATGAGAAATTATCGATTTCCCGCCACACCATAGGTCCTATGTAAAGGCCGTTATACGAGCGGTTCAGGTGATGGCGCGTTTTTCTTACGCCATTATCGACGACAATATCGAAGCTGCCTGACATGGCAATGATCAGTTGTTCCAGCTCCTTGTGGGCGTGCCCACCGCGTTCGGCTCCGCCGGGAACATCATAAAGGTAGTAGACTCGTTCAATCGAAAACGGCGCGTGTACGTTGCCTTCGATAAAAGTCAGATTACCCCTGGGATCATGGATAACCGGGAAATCGATACGATTGCATATGCCGAATGCCGGATGTTTGCTCTCCTTTCGCCTTGGCATTACAACGCTGACCATGGAAATACTCCTTAACTTAGGTTCAATTTAAGCCCGAACTTGGGCGTGCAGACACAACCAACCGATTGCTTGAAATCACATAGACCGGGATTTGACAGTCCGTTTTCACTGGCCGGACCGGTATCTACAAACCGGAACTTGCGCTCCGCATAGTAGGCAAACAAAGCCCAGGCCAGATAATTCATTGTGCCGGGTGTTTCGTCGTCTGGCAGGTCCCCCCAGTAAATCACCTGCACACTATCGGCGCTTACCTGGTAGCAGATCGCTGCGGCGACCGCTTCGCATGTCGGCGTACTGACAAGAAAATAGTCTATGGAAACCACTGCACCGGTCTGACGCAACGCAGTCAGTGTCATATGCAGAGGATAACCGTGAGCCTGCCGGTTTTCGCGGATGACTTCGTACGCCTTCCTGCGGCCATCATCATCTACGCAGGCAACAAGTTTCATGCCTTTGGAAATGGCACTTTTCAGCTTCTGGCGCGCCCTTGATGACAGACGATTTCTATAATCTGCGTCGAATGTATTCAGGGGGAAATGGAAATTTATATCCTGACGGAAAATCCGGAACCCGGCCTCCTGCAGGGCCATCAGCTGCATGGACAGACCGTGCGGATTGTAGACCAGCGGGGGAAGAGTGATTTCAATTTCCGACAGCTCCTTCTGCCGGCAGTACTCAACAAAGGCATCAACAGCATTTCGATAGGAGCTGAGTTTCAGGTCGTCGCGGTATCCGGTCAGAGCACTGAAGGGCGCCGAATAGGGCAACTTCGCCACACCGGCCTTGACACCGACAATGGCCCCGAATCGAATCTGTTTATCCCTGAACACCAGATAGAAAAGGCCATCGCATTTATCACGGTTGAGCCTGGCAAACTCGGGCAGTTCGAACGTTGTAAGGTAATTGCGCATTGAATTACGGTACTCGTCGAACACCACTGCAGAAACTGACATTGACGGGGTTGGAACACTCATCACATGCCCCTCAACAGCCGCGCACAACCCAGGCCGTCGCGCCCAAAACCATTGCCCGAATAAAACATGAAGACGTCATTGCCAGCGTCCACAACTGACGGAAAATAAACCATTTCGGAATCGAAACCGCTTTCGGAATGTTCCACTACCGGCTCGTCATCGAGACGTTTCCAGGTCAGGAAGTCCTCTGATACGGCATAGCCGTAACTGTATTTCATGTCCAGTTTGCGGCGTGTATAGAACACATAGTAACGCGCACCGAGACGGATCAACTGCGGGCGACCCAGTCCATGTTCTTCGTCGGGATCACACTCGACGATACGCCGGCCGTTTGGCCGGTAAGTAACCCCGTCCGGCGATGACTGATAGTAAACGTGGTAAACCGGCCGTTGTTTCCCTCCTACCTGAGCCCACTCCGACCCAGCTGAATAACAGGTATGAAAGTTGCCATCTTCGACGAATACAGACTGTCCGGCGCGCACGCATAAGCCTTCTTCGGTACGGTCCAGAACCGGCGCCCTGCCCCAGCGCCTGAAACTGTTTCCACCGTCTTCGCTCACGGCAAGACCACCGAAGTTGTAATGTGGCACCTTATGACCCAGCTGGAAACCGGTATAGTAGAGGTATACGCACCCTCCGACCTTGCTTGCATGGGCCGGGAATACCCCGTTTTCGTCAAAGCAGCCGTCATCCCCGATATCCAGAAGCGGCCTGTCGGAAACGCCCACAACCTGCTGCGGATTCCCTGCCTCAACGTCGATATAACCGATGCGTGATATGCCGTTCGCGTCCCAACACCCCAGATAGATACGGATAACATCCGGATTAATCAATATTGCTGAAGGCGCCATGCAATGTGATGCCCACCAGTTGCTCTGTGCCGGGGCGTGATAAATCCTGCCAAGTTTCTCCCAACCTGAAATGCGCACGACCTATACCCGCTCATCCAGCAAAGATTCAACCATACTGACGTCGAAGGTTGGTATACCGTGCCGCACCTGGACTTCGGCGCGCTGTGAGAAACTGTCATCGATAAAAATCGCTTCGACAGGATCAATGAAATCCGCCTTTGACTGGGCTTCTTCAAGCCAGATTTTTTTATCGAACAACTCGGACAAGCGCCAGTGCCGCAGGTAGGCATCCTTGTCTTCTGCCAACGACTTGGATAACAGCGTAATATTGCAACCGTTGTTCAGCGCCTGGTACAGGAATGCGACGAGCTGTGTATTGACGCCGTCACTGGTAATCAGCGTATCATCCAGATCGACGTAGATTCTCCGGTAGGTGATATCACTGATGTACCGATTGGTGAGAGCCCGGTCCATACTCAGCTCATGGCCATTGAGCATGATCTGCAGGTCCTCGCCAACGGCCTCATAAAGACTCAACAACGGAAAGTTGGCCCCTCGCACGCGGTTAATCGCCATTGTCCCGGCAATTCTCGGCTCAACTTCCAACAGCTTCAGATGGCCCTGCGCATCTTCCTTGACCTGGAAAAACCACGCGCCATAGAGTCCCAGGCGGCCGGATATCTGTTGCGCAAGGTCCTTGAGTACCGGCTGCAGGCCTCCATTTACCAGGCGTGCATTCATGCTGGTTCCCATGCGCACGCGCCCGCGCTCACGCCCGGCACAAAACAGCAGACCTTTACGGCGACTGGAAAAACAGTCAACGGTGTACTCGGTACCGGGAAGGTATTCCTGTATCAGCAGGTCTGGATCATTCAGCAGATAGGCCTCCAGCTCGCAGCAATTCTCGACACGATATGCACCCTGTGAACCATAAGCCGAATCAGGTTTAACGAAGACGGGGTAATCGGCCACCGCATCTGCCGACAGGTACCGGTGCGGCGACGGCAGAATATCGAACAGGCGATCAGCCGCAGACGACTTGGAGCGCATGAGCTTTACGGCATCAGTGGGCGGAAGAATCACCTCACAGCTCAGTTCATCCCGAACATCACACAGAAAGTCGATCACGTAGTCATTGGCCGGATATATGAAGTCAATCCCAAGTTGCTCTATCAGGGCATTCAACTGTTGCAGGCAACCGGGTTCAGAAACGGGCGGCAGAATAAAATGATTTCGGTAGACACTGTTAGCGTGATTACTGCACTGTGAGGCAGCGGAAAACAACCGGACCTCCTTGCAGTAGCGCAGGGCACGATTGATTTCCAGGCCAATTTCAGTCCCGCCCGGAAACACGAGCAGATTCCATCTCACAGTCATGGCGTGCCCATTTACCCTCACAAAAATGTTCCAGCAGAGCGGCAACAACCCGGAAGGCGGTGCCGTGCAAATACAATGTCATCCAAGGGTGCCAAAGCAATACCTATGCCATACTTAATAAATACATTTAAAATCAATATAATAGGGGATATATTATCGATCTGAAATTACTTGCGACGGTTTACTGTCACCCTGCGCAGGGCGCGACGAGGCGGTGGTCTGGACTCAACTGTTGATGATTACCAATCTCGGCATGAGCGCGCCTCTTTTGCCGCTCTCCAGGTTGTGGCACCATCATCGCTCCCGTAATAACCGCGCCCCTGATGCTCGACAACAAAAATTTCGATAACAGCGCCCTGATCCAGCTTGGTGACCAGGCCCATGTCTGGTGGATGCGCTCTGAACTTCTCATCAACCACCCGCGACGTGATCGGTTTTTATCACTTATGGACCGCGAAGAACGCGATCGGCACCGCCGTTTTCACTTTGCCAGAGACCGTGACAACTATTTCGCCGCCCATGTCCTCGTGCGACTGATACTATCGCGGTACATCGATCTTTCGCCATCAGCCTGGCGCTTCACGAGAAAGGCTCATGGCCGACCTGAAATCGCCAATAGTGATATACCGCCATTACGTTTTAACCTGACACACACCAACGGACTAAGCGCCTGCGTGGTAACACTGAATGACGACTGCGGTATCGACGCTGAACAACTGGACGCCGGCCGTAGTTTGCAAGCAGTCGCCAGACGTATGTTCTCGCCTGCCGAGGCCAGTCAGCTGGAATCGATGGACGGTGAAGCACGCCTGGAATATTTTTACAGCCGGTGGACACTCAGGGAGGCCTACGTCAAGGCTCGAGGGATAGGCCTGTCCCTTCCAACCCGGGAAATCGAATTCGAAATAAATCAGGACAACCGGGTAACTGCACAATTCTCAGCCAGGCTGAATAATGACAGTGGGCGGTGGAAGTTCGAACTCATTCACCCCTGTAGCCGCTACGTGCTTGCTATTGCATTGGCGTCCGGGAAAGCAATATTTGTAAGCAAGTTTAATCTGTGAGCAATTTTTCGTTATCCCGGGCACCGCTTCAGCAACCTGCCAGGTTCAGTCACTGTAATTACAGGAAATTGAACAGATTCAGATTCTGAACCTTAACAAAAGCCTGCTGCGCCGCCTGCAAGGTTATGCTCTCCCGACTCAAGCGGCTGGCCGCCTCGGCATAGTCAAGATCCTCAACCACTGA
>JAUXDG010000034.1 GCA_030618475.1 Gammaproteobacteria bacterium
TGCTGCACTTCACCCACCAATGCCCCAAGACTGGCCGGTTGCGGAATTGCAGCAAGAGCATCCACGACGCTTTGACTGGCAAAGTCCCCTGCTGCATGGCCACCCATGCCATCGGCTACCGCCCAGATACCGCGCCCAGCCAACTCCAGGCAGGCGTCCTCGTTAAGCTTTCTCACCATGCCCACGTGTGTCCTGGAAGCCGATGACCAGTGCAGGGTTGTTATGTCTGACATGATTCTCTTAGCCAATCTCTTAGAAATTCTTAGTACACTCTACGAATATAGCTGCTGCACACAAATTTGACAGAGAACCGGCCGAATAACATTGGATGACTGTGCCTGCCATAAATATACTCGTCAATTCATGTGGTTACATTTCCAGTGCAACAACCTGTTGTCACTGATGCCGTGGGGGGCCGGTGGTTCACTTTGCCTAGAAGCTGTAGGTCAGCACCAGGCCCGCTTTAAACTGGTTTCTGCTACCCTCACTGTCGACAATCGGACTGTCCTCGGCATCACCGGTCATACGATGGTAGTTGAACCAGCTGATAAGCCCCCATACCGGAGTGAAACTGTAGTCAACGGAAATACCCAGCCCGAAGTCCTTGATACCGGCATCGGCCTCGTAAAAGGGCAGGCCGCTGCGTACCGAATCACTGCCATCGATGCCGAAATACTCGTCCATGTAGTTATCATCGACGTAGGAAACACTCATGCTGTAGATAATACCCAGCCTGCTGGTGACTTCCTGCTTGAAACCGCCTGTCAGGTCACCGATAAAGCCGTCATAAGTATCAGAGATATCGAATGACAGGCCCAGGGTCGCAAACAATGAACCTGACTGATAGGATAAAAAGCCACCTGCCTCGTATGCCCAGTCAATATCGTCCATCTTATCGACCCGGGAGTTGTCGACATCATCGCGCCGATAACGGACACCCAGCGTCGGTCCCATTTCCCAGTTCGAATAGCTGACCAGGTTAAGTGCCAGTCGCGCGGAACGGGCAGCGTCAGTACCACGATCGAGTGCGATGTAACGACCACCGCTGAAGTTATACTGCCCCAACAAAACCGGTGAGGCCTCATAATCTTCGCCACCTTCATAATCCGGTGTCACGGAGACACCGGCTCCGATGAAACCACCGCCGTTTTCTGCGCCATGGCTTGCCGCCATTGTCAGCGCCGACGCGAGGATCCCGAGGACAAAGGCTGGCTTTACATCCATCATTTTCGCTCTCCTGTTCCGACCATTGTTATTTTTAGCGCAGGCTGTACGTTGGCAGCAAGCTTACTTGAACAATAGTAACAACAGTACAGGACAGCACACCAGACGAAAGCTAATGGCCAACTGCGACTTGCCGACAAACCAGACCGGCGCGTACCATTCCCCCGGGTCCACTGACACACTCGACGCCGTTTACCCTCCCGCAGTTATTTTGAGATTCTGTGTATGAAACGATTACTGGTACTACTGTCGCTGATCGTTACCACGCTGAGTGGTGTTGCAGCGATACATTCCAACGATCTGGGCGAACTCGATCCCGGTACGGGAAAATCCATTATTGATATGCACGTCCACGTTGCCGGCCTCGGCTACGGTGACAGCGGATGTTTCATCAATGAAGGCATGCGCAACAATATCCGTTTCCCCTTCTATCTGTGGGCCATGGACGTCAGCGAGGAGGAACTGGAGAAACACGGGGACCGCGTCATGCTCGACAAGCTGAGCAGCAGAATCACAGCCTCGGAAACGGTTGACAAGGCGGTGATTCTCGCCATGGACGGCTATGTCACTGAGGCAGGGATACTCGATAAGGATCAAACCCAGATCTATGTACCCAATGACTATGTCGCCAGGGAAACGGCGCGTTTTGACAACCTGATCTATGGCGCCAGCATTAACCCCAACCGCAAGGACGCCATCGAACGCCTGCGTGCCGCCCGGCGTGATGGTGCGGTATTGTTGAAATGGATTCCGTCCATTATGAATATCGATCCTGCTGACCCCCGGCACATCCCTTTTTACCGGGTCATGGCAGAACTGGGAATCCCCCTGCTGACTCACACCGGCATGGAAAAATCTTTCGCCAATGCCCGCGACGCGCTTGCCGACCCGCTGCGGCTCAGCTTACCCCTGGAGCAGGGCGTTACCGTCATCGCCGCGCATATTGCCACCACCGGGGAAAGCGAAGGGCAGGATAACTTCGAGCGCATACTGCCCCTGTTTGCACAATATTCGAATCTTTACGTGGATATTTCCAGCCTCACCCAGCTCAACAAACTGGGTTATCTGGCGCGTGCACTTGAAGTGGAGGGACTCACGGACCGCATGCTCTACGGCACCGACTGGCCATTGCAGTTCTTTCCCCTGATTTCATCCTGGTATCATCTGAATCACGTCGGCGTTGAAAGTGCCTGGCAGGTAAGCGGTATCGCCAACAAGTGGGACCAGGATGTCGCGCTGAAAGTGGCCTTTGGCGTACCCGGGGATGTCTTCCGCCGCGCCGGAACGCTGTTAAAGATCGTACAGGAGGGAAGATAGAGCGTAAAAACTAAGCAGTCAACCGATCCTGTATTAATCCGTAACTATTCCGTTGGACGCGACTTGTTTTGTCATTATTGCGCTGATAGAACATCAGGTCCCTGATAATCCAGTCGGTGGTGAAATCATGCCTGGCGAATTCCAGTGCAATTTTACCCTGTCCTGGGCGAACCACCCGCGCGTAGATTTTCCGGTACAGGGTTTCCTCGCCTGTCCATATTTTGAAATTCAGAATGACCGATCGTTGCCGTGGTGGAAGCTCACCTTCGCACAATACAATGGAAACACCTGTGCAGCTGATATTCTCCGCATAACCGTAGCAGCGATTTGCACCCGGATGGGCTATTTCGATATCGACCTGAATCTTATTGCGTTTTGCTGTTCTTTTTTCCACTTTTCATTCAACCTTTGGCAGATTCTTTGAGCGGACTTCGTTGCGAAATGCCCGGCTCATACAGAATATAGCAGAAGCAGAATATTTCTGTCTGTGCGCTGCTTCACAAATCAGCGGCCGCAACAGTGCCGACTTTATTGCCACTCAACGAGCCCCGGGGAACAGCTGATAAAAATTCTCTGTTGTATACGATGCCGTCTGCTCCAGTGATTCACCACGCAACTCGGCAATATGCTCTGCAACATAACGAACATAAGCCGGTTGATTGGACTTGCCACGTCTGGGGACCGGTGCCAGGTAGGGGGAATCGGTTTCCACCAGCATGCGGTCTGCCGGCATTTTGCGCGCAACATCTTTCAGTTGTTGCGCATTTTTAAACGTCACAATACCGGAAAAGGAGATATGGAAATTCATGTCCATGGCAGCTCTTGCCATATCCCAGTCTTCGGTAAAACAGTGCAAGACACCGCCCACCTCACTGGCGTGCTCCTCCTTGAGGAGGCTCAGGGTGTCCTGTTTAGCCGCGCGGGTATGAACGATCAGGGGCTTGCCAACTGTTCTGGCCGCGCGGATATGACGGCGGAAGCGCTGCCGCTGCCATTCAACATCACCTTCGATCCGAAAATAATCGAGGCCGGTCTCGCCAACCGCCACGATCCTGTCCTGTTGCGCCAGCCCGGCGAGCTGCTGCTCGTCCGGATCCTCTACATTCGTTCCGTCGGGGTGGACGCCTACCGAAGCCGATATCTGTGCGTAAGGTTCAATCAGCTCCATCATCGGCGCAAATCGCTCCAGGCTGACCGAGACGCACAACATGTGTTCAATGCCCTGTTGTCCGGCTTCAGCCAGTACGTCGCTAATGGATTGCTGTTCCGGACACAGCATATCGAGATGGCAATGGGAATCGACCAGCATGCTTTCTACATGGTATGAGTCGGACGCTCTGCCGATACTGCACCGGCGAGGTAGGTTTCAATTTTTTTCTGGGCAGTGCCGCCATCCTGAGAACTGAACTGCACACCGACACCGGCAGCACGGGCCCCTTGTGCCCCTTTGGGCGTAATCCAGATGATCTTGCCGGCGACCGGAATTTTTTCCGCTTCACCCATGAGGCTGAGCAGCATAAAAACTTCGTCACCCAGCTGGTAGCTTTTGTTGGTGGGAATGAACAGTCCACCGTTCTTAACAAACGGCATATAAGCTGCGTACAGCGCACTTTTATCTTTGATGGTTAGCGACAGTATGCCCTGCCGCGCTCCGCCACCTGCTTTCATCGTCATATCGATTGGTTACCTGCTACCCACCCTGGTCCGGTATGAAGCCAGATCAGCCAGTTTTGCCCAGAAAATCAGCAAATCCTCCAGAATCAACTGCCGGTTCAGACCAGAGCCCAGGCTATTCAATGCATTAGAAACCTTGTCTGATAAGTCAAATAACTGGCGACAGTCTACAGTTTCTACAATTCTCTGCAACTTTTGCGCCACCTCAGGCTCAAGCGGGGGCTGCCCCCCCTGTTGCCAGCGAATCATATCCTCTAACCAGGCACGCCACCAACCGAGGGATTGCCGCTCGCTTTCCCCCATCCACCCCTTCGCAGTCTCGACAGGGTCCAGGCTGCCCTGAAATACGGCCACCAGCTGCTGCAGTCGCTGATCGCGAGTTCCGACGGAATCCGTTTCAGCCAGCTGCCGCGCCTTCAGCGGCGCACCATTCGCCAGCTTCAGATAAAGAATTGCCTGCCCGCTTTCCATGCCGGTATCCTGCAGCCACTGTTGTGCCATCAATGCATCAGGTACCGCGACCTGCAGTTGCTGGCAACGACTTCGAATGGTGGCCGGCAAACGCCCTGGCAGTGCTGTCAACAGCACCAGCAAGGTGTTATCGGTAGGTTCTTCGAGAGTTTTAAGCAGACTGTTGGCTGCATTTCTATTCATGGCATCAGCCGGCTGGATGATTGCCACCTTGTAACGACCGGCATGACTGGTCATAAAAAGCTGGCCAGTCAGTGCACGCACCTGGTCGACTTTGATGGCTTTGCCCACCTCTTCCGGCACCAGCCATAACAGGTCGGGATGGCTGCCGGCCTGCAACCAGCCACACGCCGCGCACTGACCACAGGGCTGCCCATCGGCAGCCACTTGTTGGCAGAGCAAGCTATGCGCGAGCTGCTCGGCCAGCGCCCGCTTGCCGACCCCCTCCTGCCCGCTGATCAACAAGGCGTGCGGCAGACGCCCCTGCACGCGCGTCCTGTTCAGACGCTCCCGGTATTGCTGCAACCATTCCAATTTTACAATTCTTCCCCTAATTTAAGTATCTTCAAGGGGTCAGAGTACTTGAAATCTCCTCTGAATAATTCCTAGAATTTCAAGTACTCTGACCCCTTGAAGATGCTCTGACCCCTTGAAGATGGACCCCTTGAAGATGTAATCAGCTCTTCTATAACATCATCCAGTTGCTGCTGTACCTCCGCCAGTTCCTGGCCCGCGTCTATAATCCGGAAACGTTCCGGGTCCTGCCTGGCGCGTTCCAGATAAGCCTCGCGCACCTGCTCGAAAAAGATTTCCTGCTCCTGTTCAAAACGATCCAGTGCTCCGCGCTTCCCCGCGCGTTTCATGCCGAGTTCTACGGGCAGGTCGAACAACAGCGTCATATCCGGCTGAAAACCCTCCTGCACCCAGTCTTCCAGCACGCGGATACGCTTGCTGTCAATACCGCGCCCTCCACCCTGGTAGGCGTAAGTGGCATCGGTAAACCGGTCACATAACACCCAGCTGCCTTTGTCCAGATCCGGAAGAATGACTTGATGCAAATGCTGGGCTCGGGCCGCAAACATCAACAATAATTCGGCATCAGAACTCATACCGGCGTGGTCGGGATTCAGCAAGACCTCCCGCACTTTTTCACCCAGCGGGGTTCCACCCGGTTCCCGGCTGACGTGCAATACCACGCCTGCTTTTTGCAGGCGACGCTGAATATATTCAAGATTGGTTGACTTGCCTGCGCCCTCACCGCCTTCAAGGGTAATAAAGCGCCCGCGGGCTTTTACCTGATGCATGCTCAACGTTTTCTCTGATAGCGGTCAACGGCACGGTTGTGTTCTTTCAAGGTGCTGGAAAAGTGATGGCTGCCGTCCCCGATGGCAACAAAATATAATTCCTTGCCAGCCGCCGGATGCAATACCGCCAGTATTGCATCTTCCCCCGGCATGGCAATGGGTGTTGGCGGCAAACCAAACCGGGTATAGGTGTTATAGGGTGTATCTTCGCGTAAATCACGGAACCGGATATCACCTTTATAACTGTCACCCATCCCGTAGATAACCGTCGGATCGGTCTGCAGCTTCATGCCCTTGTTGAGACGACGCACGAACACGCCGGCAATACGCGGGCGCTCTTCGGCTACGCCGGTCTCTTTTTCCACGATTGACGCAAGAATCAGCGCTTCGTAGGGTGATTTGAGGGGTAAATCTGCGTCACGATCCTGCCAGCTGCGTTGCAGAAAACTCGCCATATCGAGATAGGCGCGCTGCAGAAACGCTACATCTGTCGTGCCACGCGGAAAATAATACGTCTCGGGCATAAAACGGCCTTCCGGCTGCAGCTCAGGGTAACCGATGGCACGCATAACCACGTCACCCTCAAACTCCTCCAGCGTGTGTACAAGCACTGGGTCCTTGCTAACACGCTGCATCATTTCCTTGAATGCTTCACCCTCGATAAGCGTTAGATCGTGTTGTATCACTTTGCCGTTGCTCAGCTGACGCAGCAGCTGCTCTGGCGTAATACCCGGCTGTAGCTGGAACTCCCCCGCCTGGATGCGCGAATCCAGACCAAGATAGCGGGCCAGCAATACCAGGTACAGGGGCTTCTCCAGCAGCTGTTTTTCTTTCAGTTCAGCTGAAATCGATTTCAGCCTGCTGCCCGGCTCAACCATAAGCGCAACACCACTTTCAGGTATTGACAGGGGATTCTGCCTGAATGCCTTGAAGTCCATTAACAACCAGGCAATCACCAGGCTAAGCGCAATAACGAGGATCCCGGAGAGACGAAAAATCATGTCGACGAGACCACGTTTTTGTTTTTGTTGCTCGCTCATGATGAATACCAGTTTCCGTCACCGGCCTTGTCACATTCTGCCAAAGCTGCCTGCAGTTGGCGGGTAATCGAACCGGAGTCGAAGGCCCCAAAGTCGTCGATACTGACAACCGGCCAGATACCAATCAGGCTGTTACAGACAAAAACTTCCCGCGCTGTTTTTACATCATCGAGTGATATAGAGCGAATCTCGGTGGCTATTCCCAGGCTTTCTGCCAGATCGAGAATAACAGATCGCATAACCCCTGCCACACCGCATTTTGACAGATCAGGCGTTATCAGAACCTGATTCGCCAGTAAAAAGACGTTACTCATGGTCCCTTCAACCAGCCGGTCACTACCACTCAACATCAAACCTTCGGCGATAGCCGGATCATCCCACTCGGCACGCGCCAGGACCTGCTCCAGGCGGTTAAGGTGTTTTATACCGCCCAGCAGTGGCTGAACAGCCAGCCGCACGTCACAGATGCGCACACGAATTCCGCGATGACCCGGATTCGCCGGCCATTCCGGTAAAGGCTGCACACTCGCGATCCGCGTCACAGCCTGGCCAGAAAACGGACCGTAACCACGCCCGGCACAGCGGCGACTGAGGATTAGCTTCAGCACGGCATCGTCATGCTGAGCGGCCAGTTCTTTCAGCTCATGCCGGACCAGACTCCAATCCATGGCGGGAAACTTCAGGCGCTCACATCCTGCCATCAGCCGCTTGATATGTCTTTCCAGAAACTCCGGCTCGGAATGGTGGATACGGATGGTCTCAAACAAGCCGTCTCCATACTGCAGGGCACGCTCAGACACATCGACCAGCGCCCCCGCCAGACCATTCACCCAGCTCTGCGTGTCATTCATCCACTGCGCCCTTCCAGGGCGTACAACATGCCACGGGCTTTCGCGATGGTTTTGGCGGGAAATGCGAAGAGAATGTCAAAACGACCTGGTGGCCCCGGGACTGAACTTTCCAGGAGATGGGATAGTGCTGCGGATGAATGGCATGCAGATCAAGCAGATCGAATGAGGCTTCGATGGCCAGCTGCTGAATCAATGGACTCAGAGTTTGGTAAATACAATAGAGCCGTTAGTGCCGCCAAAGCCGAAAGAATTGGACATCGCCACCTCAATTTTCATTTTACGGGCTTCATTCGGCACAAAATCAAGATCACAGTCAGGATCAGGGGTGAACTGGTTAATGGTTGGGGGAGCTATCTGATCGCGAATCGCCAATACGCTAAATATCGCTTCGACACCGCCCGCAGCACCCAGCAGATGACCGGTCATGGATTTGGTCGAGCTGATCGCTGCCTGGCAGGCGTGCTCACCCAGTGCGGTTTTGATGGCCCGGACTTCCGCAACATCACCGGCAGGTGTGGACGTACCGTGTGCGTTGACATAATCGACCTGGTCCGGATTCAACCCGGCGTCACGCAATGCATTGCCCATGCAACGAGCAGCACCCTCCCCATTTTCTGACGGAAGCGTCATATGGTAGGCGTCTCCGCTCATACCGTATCCGGCAATTTCGGCGTAGATATTCGCGCCACGCGCTTTGGCAGACTCATATTCTTCAAGCACCATTACACCAGCACCATCACCCAGCACAAAACCATCACGATCCCTATCCCACGGGCGGCTGGCGGTTTGAGGATCGTCATTTCGCGTGGAAAGCGCCCTTGCTGCTGCAAAACCGCCCAAGCCTGTGGGCGTACTTGCCATTTCTGCACCACCGGCCAACATGGCGTCTGCGTCACCATAGGCGATGATTCTTGCAGCCTCACCAATACTGTGCGTACCGGTCGTGCAGGCGGTCACCATGGCTATGTTCGGCCCTTTCAAGCCATACATAATCGACAGATTGCCGGAAATCATATTGGTGATACTGGATGGCGCAAAAAACGGCGAAATCTTGCGCGGACCACCTTTCTTGTAGGCATCGTAATTTTTCTCAATGCCGAGCAGGCCGCCAATACCGGAGCCGATGGACACACCGACACGCTCTGCATTCTTTTCGGAAACCACCAGGCCCGCATCGCGGATTGCCTGAATGCCGGCAGCAACACCATAATGGAGGAAAATATCCATTTTGCGCGCGTCCTTTTTCGGCACATAGTCGCTGACGTCAAACCCTTCGATAGTTCCGCCAAAACGTACCGAAAACTCAGAAACGTCGAATGATGTAATCCGGCGGATCCCACTCCGGCCTGCCGTGATGTTATCCCAGGCTTCCGCTATGGACAGGCCCACTGGACTGATGATGCCCAGACCGGTGACCACGACACGACGTTGTGACACAGGAAGATACTCCGATATCTAGCAACAAAGAGAGAACTGAAGCAGGCCGCCGGCGGCGCCAGCGACCTGATCGCAATCAAGGCGGTTATTAACCGAGGTGCGCTTGAACGTAATCAATCGCTTGCTGGACGGTGGTAATTTTCTCCGCCTCTTCGTCCGGGATTTCACACTCGAATTCTTCCTCGAGAGCCATTACCAGTTCCACGGTATCCAGAGAATCTGCGCCCAGGTCATCAACAAAGGAGGCTTCTTTGGTGACAGCGTCTTCGCCGACATCCAGTTGTTCGATAACTATCTTTTTGACGCGTTCTTCAACATTACTCATGGTTGAAACTTCCTCAGTTGTTTGTGATCAGTTCAATCTGCGCGCGTATTTTATGGGAAAGTGAATAACCAATCCAGTCATCAAAGTTTATTAATTCCTGCCTCGATTCCCACTTCGGCACCTGAAAATACGCAAACTATAAATATTAATTTACAATGTAAACATCATGTTATGGCAGAAACCTCACGCATTGCTTTACATATTCATTGCATAAATCTTCCAGTGGGAGCGGTTTCCTGACCGCGAATCGCGCCGAAGCGCGGCGCTCCTACAGGACTTGAGCCAGACATCACATCCACTGCCGGCGAATTCCAGACCAGCGTACAGGTCGAAATTTATGCAACTGCAGGGTTTCAGCCCATATGCATGCCGCCATTCACATGCAGTGTTTCACCAGTAATATAAGCGGCTTGCGGAGATGCCAGGAACACGGCAGCCGAGGCAATATCGCTGACGTCACCCAGCCGGCCAAGGGGTATCTGTTTAATCAGCGACTCGCGCTGATCATCCGCCAGACCCCGTGTCATATCGGTATCAATGAAACCTGGCGCGATGGCGTTGACGGTGATTCCCCGTGTGCCGACTTCGCGCGCCAATGACTTGCTAAAACCAATCATGCCGGCTTTCGCCGCACAATAATTAGCCTGCCCCGGATTACCGGTTACCGCTACAACAGAAGCAATATTGATGATGCGCCCGCGTTTGGCTTTCATCATGCCACGCAGACAGGCCTTGCTGAGGCGAAAGATGGAACTCAGGTTGGTGTCAAGTACCGCGCCCCATTCATCTTCCTTCATGCGCATGAGCAGATTGTCACGCGTAATGCCAGCATTGTTAACCAGAATGCTTGGCGCACCGAGTGTATCCTTGATCTGCTTCATCACCGAAGCGATGGCATCCACGTCGGTTACATCGAGTGTCAGCCCCAGACCTTGCAGACCCTGGTCATCAAAGCTGGATTGAATAGCGGCGGCACCCTGTTCCGTCGTTGCCGTACCGACCACTTTCGCACCCTGCCTGCCCAGCGCCAAAGCGATAGCCTGGCCTATACCTCGACTCGCACCGGTGACCAATGCAATGTCCTCTGTCAAAGGCATCATTCATGACTCCTTGTTTACTGTAGAGCTGCTAACTTGAATTTCTCACCACATGCCCTGGGGCATGTTAGTTAAGGCTGTGAGAAATGTGGGCCAGGGCTTTTTCGATATCTTCAGCTGTCTGTACCGGAATGCCTTGCATCGATTTGTCGATACGCTTGCTCAGACCGGCCAGCACCTTACCCGGCCCCATTTCGAGAATGCTAGTGATACCGGCGCCATACATGGCGCGAACCGTTTCAACCCAGCGCACCGGGCTGAATAACTGGGCAGCCAGCACCTCGCGAATGGCATCGGGCTGATCATGAATGGCAACATCAACATTATGCAGCACCTGCACGGCAGGCGCCTTGATTGAGATGGCGGCAAGATCTTTGGCAAATGTCTGCGCGGCGGGTTGCATCAGACGGCAGTGCGAAGGCACTGAAACCGGCAGAAGCAAGGCACGCCTGGCACCCGCCTGTTTGGCCAGATCCATGGCCCGCTCGACCGCTGCAGCATTTCCTGCAATAACCACCTGGCCCGGCGAATTGAAGTTTACAGCACTGACAACTTCACCCTGCGCCGCCTGCTCACAAACGGAGCGGACCTGATCGTCGTCGAGACCCAGTATCGCGGCCATGGAACCGATTCCTTCCGGCACTGCATTCTGCATGGTCTCACCACGCTTTTCTACCAGAGCAACGGCATCTGCAAACTCAATGGCGCCCGCACAGACCAGCGCCGTATACTCCCCCAGACTGTGCCCGGCCATCATTGCCGGCAGCCGATCGGTTCGATTTTGCCAACAACGCCAGGTAGCCACTCCCGCCGTCAGCATCGCAGGCTGGGTACAACTCGTCTGATTCAATAAATCTGCAGGACCATTTTGCGTGCGTTCCCAAAGATCGTATCCCAGTACATCTGAGGCTTGGGAAAATATCTCCTCGACCAGCGGAAAAACCTCGGCCAGTTCGGCCAGCATACCAACAGACTGGGAGCCCTGCCCGGGAAACACCATGGCAAGATTTGCACACTGATTGGAACTTGTCATAGAACGATGTCGTATCAGAATTTGAGTAGAATAGAGCCCCAGGTAAAACCGCCACCAAACGCCTCCATCAGCAAGGTTTCTCCCCGCTTGATACGCCCATCGCGGACAGCCACATCGAGAGCCAGCGGCACCGATGCACCGGATGTATTGCCATGCTCATCCACAGTGACGACAACATGATCCATAGACATTTTCAGCTTTTTGGCGGTCGCCTGGATAATACGGATATTAGCCTGATGCGGAATCAGCCAGTCTATGTCTGATTGCTCCATATTATTGGCTTCCAGCGTTTCGTCCACGATTCGACCCAGGGTATTCACCGCCATCTTGAAGACTTCGTTGCCCTTCATGGTCACGTAGCCATTGCCCTCTTTCAGGCTGTCATAGCCCTGGCCGACACCCCCGGACACAGACAAAAGGTGCTCGTAAGCACCATCTGCATGCAAATGTGTGGAAAGGATTCCGGGTTCCTCGCCAGCTTCCAACACCACGGCACCGGCACCATCACCAAACAGTACGCAGGTACTGCGATCAGTCCAGTCGAGTACTCTCGAGAGGGTTTCGGCACCGATAACCAGGGCACATTTTGCCGTCCCGGTACGAATAAATTTATCGGCTACGCTCAAGGCATAGACAAAGCCGGTACATACCGCCTGAATATCAAAAGCAGCACAACCATGACGATCCAGGCGCTTTTGCAACAAACAGGCGGTACTGGGAAAAACACGATCGGGCGTCGTGGTTGCCACGATAATGAGATCGATATCCTGCGCGTCCCTTCCTGCGGATGCCAACGCCCGTCGTGCGGCACACTCCGCGAGATCGACGGTGTTCTGACCTTCTACAGCAATGTGGCGTTTACTGATACCGGTACGCTCTCGAATCCACTGATCCGTCGTATCAACGATCTTTTCCAGATCCTGGTTGGTCAACACCTTGTCAGGCAGGTAACCACCGGTTCCTGTGATGCGCGAGTAAATCAAACTGCTTGCCTCTCGGCCAAAATCGCCTGCAATTGTGAACTGATGAGTTGCGGGACATTCTGTTCGGCAACCACAGCAGAGACCAGTATCGCGTTGGTAAATGCGAGCACGTCAGCGCCACCGTGACTTTTTATAACCGAACCCCGCAACCCCAGCAGGCTGGCACCATTATAACGTCGTGGATCGATCGCCTTACGGAATGCCTTTAACACAGGCAACGCCGCCAGACCCGCCAGCCTGGTCAGAATATTCCTGGTGAATTCCCGCTTCATATAATACGAGATAATCTGGGCTATACCTTCGCTGCTCTTCAGGGCGATGTTGCCAACAAATCCGTCACAGGCGACAACATCAACCTTGCCGCTGTAAATATCATCACCTTCGATAAAACCAATGTAATTCAGCTCGCTGCCGGAAAGCAGCCTGGCTGCCTCCTTGATCGTCTCGTTACCCTTGATTTCTTCTTCGCCAATGTTCAACAGGCCCACACGTGGATTTTCATTGCCATCCACGGCTCTGGCCAATACAGAGCCCATCAGTGCAAACTGGAACAAGTGTTCCGATGAGCTGTCAATGTTGGCGCCCAGATCAAGCACCCAGGTGTGCCCCGTCTTCGACGGCAGCGATGTACAGATGGCGGGACGATCAATTCCCGGCAATGTTTTCAACACATAACGGGCTGTGGCCATCAAGGCACCGGTATTACCTGCACTGACACAGGACTGAGCCCGGCCTTCCTTGACCATATTGATCGCGATGCGCATCGATGAATCTTTTTTGAAACGCAGGGCGTGTGACGGCAACTCATCCATATCGACACATTGTGATGCGTTCTGGATCTGCAGCCGGTCACCGCTCTTGCCGCCGAATGCAAGCAGCTTTTTTTCGATCATGCCCTGGTCGCCCACCAGCAACAGGTCAAGATTATCCCGCTTTGCCAATGCCCGCAATGCTGCAGGCAGCACCACATCCGGGCCATGGTCGCCGCCCATGACATCCAGAGCTATGGTGAATCGTTCAGTCATGCAATAAAAACACACGCTGGCTCCCAAGCGGGAAGCAGCGTGTGTTCAGAATGATTGACGGGAATAACAAACCCGCAACGCGGATCAATCAAGGTCTTTGTTGATGACCTTACGGCCACGGTAGTAGCCGTCGGGACTGACGTGATGGCGAAGGTGGGTTTCACCCGTCGTCTGTTCTACAGACAGCGCTGAACTTTTCAGACTGTCGTGAGAACGACGCATACCGCGTCTCGAAGGTGTCTTCCGGCTTTTTTGAACCGCCATGACATAATCTCCTGCAAATGTACTCGTCTAGGTTTTCAGCTTTTCCAGTATGGAAAACGGATTGTTTTTTGCCGCTAACGGCTGGTTTTCATACACCATCACACATGACTGCCCACCCTCGTGGAGCGGAAACGCCGGTACCGCGAGCAAGACCTCGTCTTCGACGACATCGAATGTCCGCAGCGGTTCTCCCGATACCAGCAATGGTTCATAGCCTTCGGGAAGCCGGTCGATGTCCGTTTCGCTGGCAACAATGCCGAGACGAAAACTCAGGTCAAGCGGAAACCGGAGCGCCTTCAGGCAGCGTTGGCAAACCAGGCTCACACTGCCTTCGATCGTCCCTTTCAGGACACGCATACGCCGTTCATCCAGGCGGAAATCCAATCGTACCTTCAGAACATCATCTGCAGACCACAAAGAAGGCAACAGTCGCACAAGTTTGCTGACAGGCACTTCACCCCGAAAGGAACGCCCGACATCCGCGAGCCCCAAGGGCTCGATACGCTCCGGCAGACAATCCAACATAAGCGCGGCATGATACCTGCTGGATGACCAGCGTGTCAAAGCTAAGATGCTGAAAAACCGGCATGTTAAGTAAACAGCTGCAACCTCCTCGGTGCTTGGCAGCCAGCCGGATTTTGCGTAGAAAAACAAGCTCTTTTGGCAATTCCCGGGCAGCCCGCCTAAAATACCGTTATGCTTAGGAATCCTTGAGTGACCAACATCTTTACACATGAGTCAAATTTCAATCATATCTCTCGCAAAGCCGCAAAGCCCGCCAAGAAAATCCTTTGTGTCTCTGCGTCTTTACGAGAGATTAAACGGTTCTTCACGTCTCGTCAGTCTGAGACCTGGTCTCGCCAGGAGTCTGTCTATTAAATGGGTGCCGCTTGATTAAAAAGATCCTCATCGCTAACCGGGGTGAAATCGCGGTCAGGATTGTGCGCGCCTGCCAGGAATCCAACATTGAGTCGGTGGCGATCTACGCCGACGCTGAGCGCCATGCGCTGCACGTCAAAAAAGCCACTGAAGCCTACAACATAGGCCCCGATCCGGTCGCCGGCTACCTGAATGCCCATCGCATCGTGAATCTCGCCGTGGCAAGCGGCTGTGATGCCCTGCACCCCGGCTACGGTTTCCTGTCTGAAAACCCTGAACTCGCCCACATCTGCAAACGCCGGGGTATCAGATTTATCGGACCCAGCGCAGACGTCATCCGCAACATGGGCAACAAGATAGAGGCACGCCGGAGTATGCAGGCCGCAGGCGTGCCGGTGGTACCCGGCAGCGATGCAAGCCTCGCTGGCGTTGCCGAAGCTGTGGCAGTGGCCGCCAACATCGGTTATCCGGTGATGCTGAAGGCTACGTCGGGTGGTGGTGGCCGCGGTATTCGCCGCTGTAACAGTGAAACAGAACTGCTTCGCTACTATGAACGGGTACTATCAGAAGCCCGTAAGGCATTTGGCAGTGCCGAAATTTTCCTGGAAAAATGTATCGAGCGTCCACGTCATATCGAGGTTCAGATACTGGCTGACCAACAGGGCAATGTTGTCCAGCTGTTTGAACGTGACTGCTCCATCCAGCGACGTCACCAAAAACTCATCGAAATTGCGCCCTCCCCGCAACTCACCGATGCGCAGCGTTCCACAATCGGAGACTATGCCGTTAGAGCCGCACAGGCTGTCGGCTACCAGAATGCCGGCACCGTCGAATTCCTGATGGATGAAAACCAGCAGTTCTATTTCATGGAGATGAATACGCGCCTGCAGGTTGAACATACCGTGACCGAAAGCATCACTGGCATCGATATTGTTCGCGAACAGATTCGAATTGCCGATGGACAAGCGTTGTCATTCAAGCAGGATGAAATCAAGCGACGCGGGTTTGCCATGCAATTTCGGATTAACGCGGAAGATCCGAAAAACGATTTCCTGCCCAGCTTTGGCCGAATCACCCGTTATTTTGCCCCCGGCGGTCCCGGTGTGCGAACCGATACCGCGATCTTTACCGGCTATGCCATTCCGCCCTATTACGATTCCATGTGTGCAAAAATCACTGTCTGGGCGCTTGACTGGGAGCAATTACTCAGCCGGGCCCGCCGCGCGCTGCATGACACGGGCGTCTATGGCGTCAAGACAACGATCCCCTACTATCTTGAAGTTCTTAAAGTGGACAGTTTTCGTGCCGGTCGGTTTAACACCAGTTTCGTTGAAGACCACCCAGAACTGGTGAACTACAAAACCAGTCGACCGGCCCGCGAGCTGGCAGCGGTGGCGGCGGCTGTAATCGCTGCTCATGCAGGGTACTAGTATTTTCAAAGGGGTCTATTTTCAAGGGGTCAGAGTACTTGGTTTCAAGGGGTCAGAGTACTTGAAATATTCTCTGAATATTTTCCACGGGATTTCAAGTACTCTGCC
>JAUXDG010000050.1 GCA_030618475.1 Gammaproteobacteria bacterium
GACGTTGAGCAAGTCGAGTCAGCGGTGAGCAGGATCAGCGATTTTGTGCAGAACTTCCAGCGTGACCTGTTGTTCAGTATCGATGAGGACAGCGACCGACTGGTCGTCAAAGTCGTTGATTCTGAAACACAGGAAGTCATAAGACAGATTCCTTCAGAAGAAACACTGCGTATTGCCAGGAATCTGGATTCTCCGGAAAGCCTGATTCTCAGTGAACAGGCATGAGCTGGCACTGCTTTTGCTTTATAGCGGGTAGCCATTTAACTCAAATGAGGTTCGAGCATGATTAGTGCACCCGGCGTCGGTTCCGGACTGGACGTAAATTCCATCGTCAATCAGCTGATGGGCATTGAACGTCAGCCGCTGAATCGCCTGGAAAGCAGCAAAAAAGATCTCGAGGTACAGCTCAGTGCGTTCGGTCAGCTGAAAAGTGCCTTGACCACGTTTCAGTCGGCGCTCAGCGATCTCAAGACCGTGGACGCTTTCGAAGTCTACAAAGCAGTATCTTCTGATGAAGCCGCTTTTACCGCGACGGCCGACAGTAGCGCGGCGACAGGCTTTAACGATGTCCAGATCATTAGCCTTGCCGAAGCCCACAAGATGGGTTCGCTGGCCATTGCAGACACCGATACCACCACGCTCGGTGGTGCCGGTGACCAGATGACCTTCACGGTAAACGGCAACGCGTTTACGGTTGACGGCGGCGGTATGACCCTTTCTCAACTCAGGGACGCGATCAACGATGCGTCCGATAATACCGGGGTCTCGGCAACCATTATCAGCGAGAACAGCGGTAGTAACCGGCTGGTGCTGACGTCTGCCGAAACCGGCAATGAAAATGCCATAGACCTGTCATTCAGCGGCTCACTGGGCACCGACCTGGGTCTTACAGATATCAACGACCCGACACAGCTGAATTCCGAGCTGCTGGTCGATGGTCTGTATACCATCACACGTTCCAGTAACACGATCAGTGACGCCATCAGCGGCATCACACTCAATCTTCTCGCCGAAACAAGCAGTGATGTTCAGCTTACGGTCAGCCGTGATACCGGCTCGGTCACAGAGTCTGTGCAGTCGTTTGTCGACGCATTCAACGAGATGAAAACCACCATCGACAGCCTGTCGGGCAAAGGTAATGACCTGGAAGCCGACAATACCTTGCGCGGCATCGAGAACCAGATTCAGTCGGTATTCAACACACCACCGTCAGCACTGAGCAGCGGTTTCACCTACCTGTCCGAGGTCGGTGTCTCCTTCCAGCGTGACGGTAAGTTGTCCCTGGATAGCGGTGATTTGCAAAGAGCGATCGACACTGACTTTGCCGGTATGGCGGAGCTTTTTGCCAATGATGACCAGGGTTACCTGTTCAGGGTTGATACTCTGATCAGTAACATTGTCAAGGCGGATGGTCTGATCGATATTCGTCAGGATGGCCTGAACAGCCGCATTGACAGGGTCGATCAGAGAATCTCGGATATGGAATACCGTCTTGGACTGAGGGAGCAACGTCTGCTGAATCAGTTCAATACTCTGGATGCCCTGATGGGGCAATTGCAGGGTACCAGTGCATTTTTGTCACAACAATTAGCGGCCTTGCCCAATTTACAGTCGCGGTCCGGCAGTAACTAGGTATGATTCGGTTTGTTAAGCTTGCGGTTAACAAGGAGTAGGTAATGAGTGTTGCAGGTGTTCGAAACGCATTGGATCAATACAGTCACAATGCAGTTCAGGCAAGGATAGAGTCCGCCAGTCCGCACCGGCTGATCCAGATGTTACTGGAAGGTGCGCTGGGTAAAATTGCTGCTGCAAAGGGGCACATGGAACGCGGCGAAATTCAGCCCAAGGGGGCGCAGATTGGCAGCGCGATTTCCATCATGGAAGGCTTGAAGGCCAGTCTGGACATGGAAAAGGGCGGTGAAATTGCCCAGAACCTGGAAGACCTGTACAGCTACATGGAACGTCGTCTTATCGAAGCAAACAGCAACAACGATACGTCTTTGCTGGACGAAGTGTCAGATCTTCTCAAACAGATCAAGGAAGCCTGGGATGCTATCGCTGATCAGGCGGCCGGTCAGGCACCCTCTGCCTGATATACCCCAATTCAGGGAAAAGGATATGGATACTAAGCGCAGCCAGCAGCTGGAACAGATAGTTCTGCTCAGCAAGGATATGCTGGCAAAAGCGGGTGATCATGAGTGGGGGCTGGTGGCTGAAATTGAAGCCGGGCGCAGGGAGCTGGTGATGCGTTGTTTTCAGCAACCGGCGCAGCACCAGGATGCCAGCGAAGTGGCCGCCACCATAAAGGAAATTCTACGCCTGAACCAGGAAATCTCCGATCTGGGCAAGCGCTACCAGGATCAACTCGGAAGCGAAATTCATACCAATAAACTGGGACGCACCGCGTCGGCTGCCTATCTCGGCTGTGCCCGCTAACATCCCGCTCGGCGAAAAGCTGAATTCCTGCCCTTTGCGCTGTTACAGCGCCTGTTAATACCCGAAAGACAAAAAATAATCAAAGAGTTATGCCGAGTAGCTGGCATCAATTGCATTTACGACAAAATTTTGACATTCTATCTCAGGAATGCTTAACTTTATGCAGAAGATGTTGTCCGGTTAATACCTTAATTAAGACAAACAAATTCAGGTGGAAACCAAGTCGAAGGGGGAAACTCAGGTGCCAGTCAGCGAGCCAAGGGTACTTATTATCGAAGCCGATACCGATCGTGGTCGCGAACTGGAATCGGTTTTACGTTTTATCAATTATGAGCCGGAGCTGGTTACCGATTGTGGCGGCTGGAAGGCGGGTATCGAAGACGCACAGGATATCCTGGCGGTACTGATAGGCACCTGCAAGACTGATAAGGCGTTGGAAAAACTCCTCAAAGAAGTTCACGACTTCGACGAGCACTTGCCTATTTTCCTGTTATCGGAAAAGAATAAAGAGCTTACTGTCGCCATTGAACCCAGTTCCTGCATTCTCGGGCGGGTCGAGATGCCGGTTCATTACACCCAGTTAACCAGTGCCCTGCATCAGGCCGAGGTGTATCGCGAAACTCAGTTGGATGGTGCAAACCAGCGTCCGGTGGATCTGTTTCGCAGCTTGGTGGGTACCAGCCGGGCCGTGCAGTCAGTTCGTAAAATGATCCAGCAGGTCGCCAATTCGGACGCCAACGTGCTGATTCTGGGCGAATCGGGCACCGGTAAAGAAGTGGTGGCGCGCAACCTCCACTATTATTCCAACCGTCGCGACAAGGCTTTTGTACCGGTGAACTGTGGTGCGATTCCCGCTGACTTGCTGGAATCTGAACTGTTCGGCCACGAAAAAGGTGCCTTTACCGGCGCCATCAGTAGTCGTCAGGGCCGTTTTGAACTGGCTGAAAAGGGCTCACTGTTCCTCGATGAAATAGGCGACATGAGTCTGAACATGCAGGTCAAGCTGTTGCGTGTGTTGCAGGAACGCACGTTCGAGCGGGTGGGCAGTAATAAAAGTATCCAGGCTGATGTGCGGATTGTTGCCGCAACACACCGCAACCTCGAAGAATCCATCAGCGAAGGCACGTTCCGCGAAGATCTGTTTTATCGCTTGAACGTGTTTCCCATCGAGATGCCGCCGCTGCGCGATCGCGTGGAAGACATTCCGTTGCTGATCAACGAACTTATCCGCCGTATTGAACATGAAAAACGCGGTTCGGTACGTCTCACTCAGGCTGCCGCTCTGTCGCTGTGCCAATACAGCTGGCCCGGTAACGTGCGCGAACTGGCAAACCTGATCGAACGCATGGCCATTCTGTTCCCGTTCGGCGTGGTTGACGTCGGTGATCTACCTGAAAAATTTCAGTCCGATGTGCCTGTTGAGGAAAATGCCAGGCTCAGCGAAAACATGCTTGGTTCATCAGACCAGCCGGTGCAGTACCAGCTTGAGTCCGAACCCCGCCTGCCGCGTGGCGGGCTGGATCTTAAAGAGCATCTCAGCAACCTCGAGGTCGGTTATATCCGGCAGGCTCTGGACGATGCCAACGGTGTGGTGGCGCAGGCCGCCAAGCGATTGGGCATGCGCCGCACCACCCTGGTTGAAAAGCTGCGCAAATACGGACTACAGCGTTCCGGTAGTTCGCCAGAAGTTTGACGCACTATCTTGGCGTCGCTCATAACATTCTGATTTAAAAGCCTAACTCATTCCAGGCATACTCCTTGCTAAATAAACTGTGGGCACAAAAGCCCACGTTGATAAGCATCAGGAGTAGGCCTTTTTATGAGTCAGTCGGCTGCCAATAAACAACAACTGCAGGACGCCTTTGAGCTGTTTAATCAGGTCTCTGAACAGCTCACCGGTTCCTACCAGGTGTTACAGCAGCAGGTCGTCAGCCTGACCCGGGAACTGGCGGCCGCCCGTGCTGAACGGCATAAGCTGACTTCCGAAATTCGTAACCTGCAGCAGCAAGCCTCGCGTGGACAGCGCCTGTCCAGCATGGGCGAAATGACTGCACGGCTGGCTCACCAGGTGCGCACGCCGCTGGCCACCTCCTTGTTATATGCCTCCCAGCTCAAGCAGGTCGATCTGCGACAGCACCAGCATGACTGTTTTGTCGACCGGCTACTGGTGGGGCTGCGACATCTCGATCACATGGTTAATGACATGTTGCTTTATGCACGTGGAGGGCAGGGAGGCGATGAAGTCGTAACGGTCTGCGACTTGCTCGATCAGGTACAGCAGTCGCTGTTGCCTCAATTGAATGAAAAAGCGGCACGCTGGTCAGTGCATCACGGCCACGGGGAGTTTCCGATTCGTGGTCAACGTGAAATCCTGGCCAGTGTACTCGCCAACCTTGCCAGCAATGCACTGGATGCCTGCGAACGGGACGCGCATCTCGACTGGCAGGTCGATGTGCAGGGTAAGACTGTTTGTATTGTTCTGCAGGACAACGGGCCGGGTGTCGCTGATGGTTTGCACGAACAGATTTTCGAACCCTTCTTCACCACGCGTTCCAGCGGTACCGGATTGGGGCTGGCGGTGGTGCGTGCAGTAATCGCTGCACACCGGGGAACTATTGAACTCGATCCCGGCTATCAAAAAGGTGCGCGCTTTGTCGTTCGCCTGCCGCTGCTTGACCAACAACAACTCCCGAGCGGTGTATTGAAGAATCAACAAAAGGCAGATATTGCCACCTCGAGGTACCTGTAATGAGTCAACCCAAAGTGCTTATTGTTGAAGACGACTCGGCCTTGCGAGACGCCTTGTGCGCAACCGTTGAACTGGCCGGTTTCGGGGTTAAGTCGGCTGAAAATGCTATTGAAGCCTTGCAACTGATCGAAGCCCAGTCATTTAATCTGGTGGTCAGTGATATCCAGATGAAGGGCATGGATGGTCATGTCCTGCTGCAGAAGGTGAAAGCCAGTATTCCTGAATTACCGGTCGTCTTGATGACCGCTTACGGGACCATTCAAAAAGCGGTGGAATCCATGCGCAACGGCGCAGCCGACTATCTGGTCAAGCCGTTTGATGCTGAAGTCCTGGTAGACATGATTCGCCGTTATATGCCCAGTTGTGACGACGACCCCGAGCTTGTCGCCGAGGATCAGGCGACCCGGAAACTGGTAATGCTGGCCAGACGGGTCGCTTCAACAGATGCAACGGTCATGATCAGCGGTAATTCCGGCACCGGTAAGGAGGTGTTTTCACAGTTAATACATCGCCATTCAGCACGCGCCAAGGGACCGTTTGTGGCGATCAACTGTGCGGCCATTCCCGAAAACATGCTCGAGGCCTCCCTGTTCGGTTACGAGAAGGGCGCTTTTACCGGTGCCTACCAGGCACGCGCGGGCAAGTTCGAACAGGCGCAGGGTGGAACACTGCTGCTGGACGAAATTTCCGAAATGGATCTGGGTCTGCAGGCCAAGCTGCTGCGTGTGTTACAGGAGCGCGAAGTCGAACGTCTCGGTGGCCGCGAGGTCATTTCGCTGGATGTGCGCGTACTGGCAACGACTAATCGCAAATTGCGCGAAGAAGTCGCCGCCGGGCGTTTCCGTGAAGACCTGTTTTATCGCCTCAATGTGTTTCCTCTGCACCTGGCTCCGTTGTGTCAACGTAAAGCCGATATCCTGCCACTGACCAGTCGTCTGATTCGCAAGTACAGCCCGGAAGGTGGCAGTGTTCCGCATCTGTCGAAACAGGCGCAGCAGGCGTTACTGGATCACCCGTGGCCTGGCAATGTGCGTGAGCTGGATAACGTCCTCCAGCGCGCCCTGATTTTACTCAACGGTGAGCAGATCGAGGTCGACGATCTGTGTTTCGAACTGGATGTCTCTGCGGTACCCGTACCAACAGCGCCGGCAACAACACGGGCAGCGGACGGTCTGGATGGCGACCTCAAGAGTCGCGAGTTTGAGTTGATTCTGGACGCCCTGCGTGTGGATAACGGTAGCCGCAAGGCAGCCGCTGAACGCCTGGGCATCAGTCCACGCACCCTGCGTTATAAACTGGCGCGTATGCGAGAGCAAGGTATGGCCGTTCCGGCTTGAGGAGAATGAATGATGAGTAGCATAAGTAATGTGGACCAGGTGTTGTCGGAAATGCGGCGACTCACGGCCGCTGCGCAGAGTGGACCAGAACAAACAGCAAAGGCAGCGGCTGGCGACGGTGATTTCTCCAGCTTGTTGAAGCAGTCAATCGACCAGGTTAATGCAACGCAGCAGGCAGCCAGCAATCTCTCCAGTGCCTTCAGTTCCGGCGATCCGAATGTGGATGTCACCGAGGTCATGATCGCCTTGCAGAAAGCGGGCGTCGCGTTTCAGGCGATGACTGAGGTGCGAAACCGTCTGGTCTCGGCCTATCAGGACATCATGAGTATGCCTGTGTAAACAGGGGTGGGGAGTAACGCTATGGCACTGGTAAGAGCAGAAACGGTCCAGGGATTCCAGGGCTTGCCGGCGCTGCGCCAGCTTGGTTTGATGGTCGGCCTGGCGGCCAGTGTGGCGTTGGGCGTGGCGGTCGTGCTGTGGTCTCAGCAACCCGGCTATACGCTGTTGTATGCCAACCTCAGTAGTAAAGACGCTGGCCAGGTCATCGAGGCCCTGCAGAAATCGGGCATCGTTTTCAAGGTGGATGAAGCCACCGGTGCCGTGATGGTGGAAAGCAGCAAGTTGCAAACTGCGCGCATGCAACTGGCCAAGGACGGTTTGCCGGAAGGCAATGCCATGGGTTTTGAAATGCTGCAGAAAGATCAGGGTTTCGGTACCAGCCAGTTTATCGAAACGGCAAGATTTCAGCGTGCCCTGGAAGGCGAACTGAGCCGGACCATTGCAACACTGCGCAATGTCGAGGCTGCCCGCCTGCACCTGGCTATCCCGAAGCGTTCCGTTTTTCTGCGCGACCGCTCTGATCCCACCGCATCGGTCATGGTCGATCTGTATTCCGGCCGTACACTTGACGATGAACAGATCGCTGCCATCGTGCATCTGGTTTCATCCAGTGTACCTCACCTGAAACCGGGCAATGTCACGGTGGTGAATCAGCGTGGCGATCTGTTGAGCAGCAGTAACTCGACTGACGGTCTGGCGCCGTCATCCAGCCAGTTTTCCTACAACCGCAAACTCGAGTTGACGTATTCTGACCGTATTCACCAGTTGCTGGATCCGATTATCGGTACGGGAAGGGTGCGGGCAACGGTTAATGCCGACCTCGATTTTACCGTGACCGAGCGAACCCAGGAGTTCTTTAACCCCGATTTGCCGGCTTTGCGCAGTGAACAAATCAGCGAAGACGAGACAACAGCAGGAAATGTCGCCTCGGGCATACCCGGTGCCGTGTCGAATCAGCCACCCCAGGATGCTGGTGTCCAGCAACCCGGGGCGGGTGTCGATCCGGGAGCCGGCTCCCGGTCCGCTACTGCGCCGATCAACAGCAGTAAACACAGTGTTCGTAACTACGAGCTGGATAAAACCGTCAGCCATACCAAATTGGCAACCGGCACCGTTCGTCGCCTGTCCATTGCCGTGGTGATCGATAACAAGCAGGAACTCGACGAAAACGACGAACTGGTCAGCAAGCCCTGGGCGGATGACGAACTGAATCGTTTTACCACACTGGTCAAAGAGGCCGTGGGCTTTGATGTACAGCGTGGTGACACCGTGAATATCGTCAACTCGGCGTTTGTCGCGCTGCCGGAGGCGGAGGTGATTCCCGAACCTTCTCTTTTGGAGCAGCCCTGGATCTGGGATGTTGCCAGGCAGGCTGCCGGTGCTCTGGGTCTGTTGATTGTCGTTTTCGGTGTACTGAAGCCGGTAATGCGCAGCCTGGCAGACAAGGGCGCCCAGTCCATGCAGGCAACAGCCATGGTTCCCGCAGCCGCAGCGGCCGGTGGGGCTGGTGGCGCAGGCGTTGAAGATCGACTCAGCTTGTCCGGAGCAAACCCGCAACAGGCACAGCTGGCGGCACCGCAAGTGAGCTATGAACAACATCTGGATACAGCAAAGGGTGCCGTCGGTGAGGACCCCAAACGCGTAGCACAAGTTGTCAGGAACTGGGTGGGTGAAGATGGCTGAAGGCAAACCCCCACCCAAACTCAAGGGTACTGATCGTGCAGCGGTGCTGCTGCTCAGTCTTGGGGAAGAAAACGCAGCAGAAGTCCTCCGGCACATGGGTCCCAAGGAGGTTCAGAAAGTCGGTTCGGCAATGGCTGCAATGACCAATGTGCCGCGTGATCAGGTGACACAGGTGTTGGAACAGTTTGCCGAGACTGTGCAGAATCAAACGGCGCTGGGCGTAGATTCAGATGCCTATATTCGTTCGGTGATGGTGAGCGCGCTGGGCGAGGATAAAGCCAAGGGTCTGATGGATCGCATCCTGCTTGGCAGCAGCACCAAAGGCCTGGAGTCCCTGAAATGGATGGATGCGCGAGCCGTCGCGGAACTCATACGCCTGGAACATCCGCAGATTCAGGCCATCGTGCTGTCCTATCTGGATAATGATCATGCCGCGGCAGTCATCAGGTTCTTTCCTGAAGGAACCCGTCACGATGTACTGCTGCGTATCGCCACCCTGGACGGTATTCAGCCGTCGGCGTTACAGGAGCTCGATGGAATCCTGGAGCGCCAGTTTTCCGGAAATCAGAACGTCCAGTCGTCGAGCGTGGGTGGGGTAAAGTCGGCGGCCGATATTCTGAATTACCTCGACAGCTCCATCGAAGCCGAAATTATGGAAGCCATCAAGGATGCAGATGCCGAGCTGGGTCAGGAGATCCAGGACCTGATGTTTGTTTTCGATAACCTTATTGATGTCGATGATCGCGGTATCCAGGCCCTGTTGCGGGAGGTTTCCTCCGAGGCTCTGATTCTGGCGCTGAAGGGTGCCGACGAAGCCATGAAAGAAAAGATCTTCAAGAATATGTCCAAGCGTGCCGCCGAGATGATGCGCGACGACCTGGAAACAAAGGGTCCGGTGCGCCTGAGTGAAGTGGAAGGCGCACAGAAGGAAATCCTCGCCATTGCACGGCGTATGTCTGATTCAGGCGAGCTTGCGCTCGGCGGCAAGGGAGCAGAACAGTTTGTCTAAAGTTATCCGCGGTGAGGCAGTCTCGGATTGTCAGGCTTGGCGTGTGCCTGAGGTGCAGTCTGAAGGTTCGCAGCAGCGTCAGCCAATGACAGCGCGCCAGCTGGAAGAGATTCAAAATCAGGCGCACAGGGAAGGGTTTCAGCAGGGATTGCAGGAAGGGCGTGATGCGGGAGTCAAGGAATTCAGCCAGCGTGTTCAGTACCTGGAACAGATTATTCAGTCACTCAGCAAACCTTTTGAAGAGTTGGACGAGACGATCGAGCAGCAGCTGGCGCAACTGGCCATGCTGGTTGCCAGACAGCTGGTGCGGCGTGAGCTGAAAACCGATCCCGAGCAGGTGATTGGCGTTGTCCGGGAGGCTTTGTCGGCCTTACCTGTGACGGCCCGTAATGTTCAACTGGCCTTGCATCCGGAAGACGCGGTGATGGTCCGTGAGTCCTTGTCACTCCAGGAGGGCGGGCAGGATATCAAGCTTTCGCCACAGGGCGTCAGCTCTTCTGAGCGTGGCGGAATTCACATTGTCGACGACCCGGTGCAAAGCCGCGGTGGCTGTCGCGTGCTTACCGACGTCTCACAGATCGATGCAACCGTTGAGTCACGCCTGAACGCGGTCATTGCCAGTGTAATGGGCGGTCAGCGCAGCACGGACAATCCGGACGGCTGATGTTGCAGACCGGGCGCAGCGAAATCTGGAAGCAACGGCTGGATCCGTATCTGCGGCGTGCCGAACAGGCGCAGCCATTCGTGGTGACAGGTAAACTGACACGCATGGTGGGTTTGACGCTGGAGGCGGTCGGCTGCCAGGCGTCCATCGGTGGACGCTGCCTGATCGAATTGACACAGGGTGAACCCATCGAAGCCGAGGTCGTTGGATTTCACGATGACAGGCTCTACCTGATGCCGATCGGTGATTTGCAGGGTTTAGGCCCCGACGCCAGGGTGATACCGACCCACAGCGTGTGCGAAGTGCCGGTCGGTGAACATTTGCTGGGCCGGGTACTGGACGGTGCCGGCCACGCACTGGATGGCAAGGGACCGATACATGCCGATGAACGTGTGCCTTTGACCGGAAGGGCCATTAACCCGTTGACGCGTTCCCCGATTCGTGAACCGCTGGATGTTGGCGTTGCTGCCATCAATGCCTTTCTGAGTGTCGGTCGTGGTCAACGCATGGGGCTTTTTGCCGGTAGTGGTGTCGGTAAGAGCGTTCTGCTCGGCATGATGACACGTTATACCAACGCTGATGTCATCGTAGTCGGTCTGATTGGCGAGCGCGGTCGTGAGGTGAAGGAATTCGTCCAGAATATCCTTGGTGAAGACGGCTTGTCCCGTGCTGTTGTGGTCGCAACACCGGCCGATAACTCACCACTGATGCGTATGCACGGCGCCATGCTGGCAACCAGCATTGCCGAATACTTCAGGGATCAGGGTAAGCAGGTCCTGTTGCTGATGGATTCCCTGACACGTTTTGCCCAGGCGCAACGTGAAGTGGCGCTGGCTATCGGTGAGCCGCCGGCCACCAAGGGTTACCCACCCTCGGTATTCGCGAAATTGCCGCAGCTGGTCGAGCGCGCCGGAACCGGCGACCGCGGTGGTTCGATCACGGCATTCTATACCGTGCTGGCGGAAGGTGACGATCAGAACGATCCGATAGCCGATGCAGCGCGCGCCGTTCTCGATGGTCACGTGGTGTTGTCCCGTGAGCTGGCCGAAGCCGGTCATTATCCGGCCATCGATATCGAGGCTTCCATCAGCCGGGTCATGGTGGATGTCGTGGCACCTGAACATGAGCAGGCGGCTCGTCGTTTCAAGCAGATTTACTCGGCTTACCGTCAGAATCGGGATCTGATCAATATCGGCGCCTACCAGGCGGGCAGCGATAGTCAGGTTGATGAGGCTATTGCCCTTTATCCGCAGCTGAGCCGCTTTCTGCAACAGCACATGTATGAGCAGGTGACCTGGAACGACAGCCTGGCCGGCCTGGCCGACTCACTCGGGGTTACGCCTGCCGAGGCTAACACTTAGCCGGCAGCAGCCGACAGTGTAGTTGAGAAGGTAACGGTCTTGCACACAATGACACGATCCAAACGCATGCGGCCGGTCCAACAGCTTGCGCAAAGCCGCGAGCAGAAGGCTGTGCAGAAGCTGGGACAAAGCCAGCAGCATCTGCAGGCGCAGCAGGCCAAGCTGGAGGAATTGCGGGCCTACCGTGACCAGTATGCCAGGGACTTTGAAGCCTGGGGCGGCGCCGGGCTGGGCGCCATTCGTATGCAGGACTATCGGATATTCCTCAGTCGTTTGGGCGAGGCCATACGCCAGCAGGAAACCGCTACCGCCCAATGCTGCGCCCGGCACGAGCAAACCCGTCGCCAGTGGATGGAGTCCCGCGGTCAAAGCCGGGCGGTCAACAAGCTGGTAGACCGATATCGCCTGGAAGAAAACAAGCAGCTGGACCGCAAAGAACAAAAGGAACAGGACGACCGCGCCCACAGGCCATCTCCCGATCCCGCGCACAAATAACCAAAGCTGGCACGCGCCTTGCTCCACTACCCTGTAATTGAGTTCAACCGATTCAGGGGCTTTTCATGAATGCATCCTTGCCAGTATTGCCACGTGCCACGGACAGCGCCGGGGATCTTCCTGGGTTGGATACAAAACACAATGGAATACAACTGGATAGCGACAGTCGGGCAGGCTTCGCACCACTTCTTGAGCAGGCTCATGCAGCAGTCTCCGGTGAGTTTGCCGTTGCGCCGCCAGCCTCACTGGATGCCGAAAGCCTGCTGCAGCAGGTCGAAACCTTGCCGCAAGCTGGCAAGCTGTTGCCGCTGCTGGGGCAGCTGCTGGAGGAGGCGAGCGCCAACGGCCTTGAACCTCGGCAAGTGCTGCAGCGGATTGCTGAAAAACTGGAACAACTTGGGTCGGATTCCGAACTGAATCCCGTGGCCACCCTTGTCACCGTGCTTCACCAGCTGCTGGATGAATTGCCCGCGCTGAAAACGACGGCCGCTGCAGACCCATTAGCGCTTGTGACTGTTGACGGTAAAACCTCTAATGCCGCGCTGCCCGGGGACAATGCGACTGGCCGTTCTCTGGCACAGATCATGGAGAGGCAGACGGGTGTTGCTGAGGCGGGAGCAAAATTGCCTGTCAAAGAGGCGCAGAGTGAATTCAACAGTACCGGCCTTGACAAAGCGCTGCAGCAGCTCCAGCAACGGCAGCCCGAAATGGCAAGCATTATGGCAACACTTAACCGACTGATGGTACGGGGTAAATCTGCACCTGCCGACACCCCGCTGCGGGCAGAGTTAGTGGTGGCGTCTGTGACGTCGCCGAGTGTTCAGGCAGGTCCGGCGACATCGGCATTACCGACGCTTAGCGTGAGTACCCCGCTGGCTCAGGGGGGCTGGGATCAGGCACTGGGTGAGCGTATCCAGTGGATGGTGAAGCAGAAAATGCAGGGTGCCCAGATCAGGCTGAACCCGGCTCAGCTTGGACCCATGGAAGTGCGTATACAGGTTCACAACGATCAGGCCAGCATCCAGTTCAGCTCAGCCCATAGCATGGTCCGGGAGGCGCTGGAGGCGGCATTACCCAGGCTGCGTGATATGTTCGATGCATCCGGTATTGAATTGGTGGACGTTGACGTTTCCGGGCAGTCATTTGCCGGCGAGCAACGTGCCCGTGGTGAGGATGGGGCAGTGGCGCGGGGAATGCGTGCCATAGATAGCGGCAGTGGGGCGGAAACGGTGTTGGAGACGCCGGTAAGTTCGTTACTGGAAAACGGGCACTTAGACCTGTTTGCCTGACCCGTCTTGAATTTACTGAAGTTGAATGGCACTAAGTTAAGCCTATTTAGCCCATTGTAGGGTCGAATTCATTCGACCATCCACGTTGCCATTCCATCTATCATCCCGGATATAGCCACAATGTGGGTAGCCGCCAACAGCTACTGGCCGAATAAATTCGGCCCTACAGAGTGAAGAGCCGCCTTAACTTAG
>JAUXDG010000155.1 GCA_030618475.1 Gammaproteobacteria bacterium
CGGGGATCGGGCCGTGAGACGACCAGCGCGTGATAGCGCTGTCGGGGATGGCGTGGGGATGGGGCCGGCAGGCTCAGGCCGAATGCCCCGTCTCGGTTGAGTGCTCAGCAAGGGAAACAGGACATTGAGCGATATCTTCATCAGCTATGCCAGTCAAGACCGCGAAAGAATCTTGCCGATTGTGCATGCGCTGGAAAAAACAGGTTGGTCGATCTTCTGGGACAGAACTATTCCGCCGGGCGAGACGTGGCGGCAGTTGATTGGAAGCGAGATCCAGAGTGCCCGCTGCGTCATCGTCGTTTGGACCGCCGCCTCTATCGATAGTCGTTGGGTTCAGGAAGAAGCGGAGATTGGTAGCCGAAAGTGCATGGGGTGAAGCCAACTGGTCGATATCGGGACAATGGCTATACTGTAGAGACGCTTAGCTCATTCTCTGGCCTTGTGGTTTCGATCTTTCTCCATGCCAGGGCATGAACAGGCTAACCGTGTAGAGCAGCGAATAGCTTCGAGGTGCTGGCGACGAGCGATAGGGACATTCAGTATGCATAATGTACCGCGAAACAGACACAATACCTGGCCCCGGGTCTTTGTTGCGATGCCGTTCGGCAAGAAGACAGTCAAGAGTAACGCCGATGCCGGGACTGCCAGTCCACCCGCTCAGGTAAGGGAAGACGTCGGCGTCGATTTCGATGAGATCTGGGCGCTGCTCATCCGGCCCGCGTTGCAACGGGCACGGTGCAGGCCGTACCGGGCCGATGAGGAAGCGGGTGCTGGTGACATTCGCACGGACATGTTCTTTGAGCTCGTGACCGGGGAGTTTGTGCTGGCCGATATTTCCACACTCAACGCCAACGTGTTCTACGAGCTCGGTGTCCGGCACGGAATTTCGCCACGCGGTGTACTCATGGTGGACGGTGGATGGGACCGCCGACCCTTCGACGTCGCCCCGGACCGCACCTTTACCTATAAGGGGGCTCTGTTTGAGGCAGGTGTTGCACGCGACAGTAAATCGTGGCAGGACGCTGTAAAACAGGAGGTCGAGAAGCTGGCTGGGCGGCTACAGGCCGCTGTCGCCACTGACGCGAGTACCACGAGCAGCCCCGTCTACAAGGAACTGAACGGCTTGAAGCCGGTGGACTGGGGGCAGATTCAGAATGCCAAGGCGCGCTACTTCGGTAGTCAGCTGCAAGAGTGGAAAGCCTGGGTCCGCAAGGCCAAGCGCCAGAGTCACGTGGGTGACATCCTGACCTTGTCCCGCGATGCCCCGAACCGGTTTATTGAGTGGCAGCTGCGACTTGATGCCGCCCGCGCACTGTCTGATCTGGGGCGCTTCGAGCCGGCGCGCGAGCTGCTTCGAGCCATGGTGACCGAGAATCCGGCCTGTCCTGAGACCCGCTATGCCCTGGCCAGAATCCTGGATCGTCTGGCCGGACTGGCAACGCGCCCTGAATCAGGGCGGGAGTATCATGGGCGGGCGGAGCTTGAGGTCCAGGAGGCGCTGCGCCACGGCGGTGACGACCCGCAAGCACACCGGCTGCTGGGGCGAATTTACAAATACCGCTGGCGAAATCGCTGGGAACACGAAGCGGATGAAAGCGCGCGCGGGCGACTGGCCGCCGAGTATTGGGAGACCGCCAAAAAGGGCCTGTGTCATTACCATGAAGCGCAGATGTGCGACCTGGGCTGCTTTTATGCGGGATTGAACGTTATCAGCCTGTCCCGGTTACACGAGCACCTGGGCCTGAAAGAACCGGTCGGGGTCGCAGCCGATCTGGCAGACGTGGTGGGCCTGGTCAAAACTGCAGCTCGCCGCACGCTCGCGCTGGCCCAGCGTGATACGGCCGTCGAAAAAGACGAAAGTGAGGTCATCTGGGCCACCGCCGCACTGGCAGAAGTGGCGCTGTTGACCGCCGGCCTGGATGACGCCAGGACGTTTTATCAACGTGCTGTCACACATCCTGATGTGTCGGTGTCTCAGCTCAAGGCATTCGACGAGCAGCTGGACATGTATGAAAAACTCGGCTTCGAGACACACTGTGTCGCCCAGCTGCGCAAGATTGTCAACGCCCAGCTTGAGGCACAAAACAAGCTGGCCGGCTGCGACCTGACCGTCATGCAAGCGGGCTCGCCACCCGGCGTGTTCGTATTCCGGGGGGAGAGCTTCGACGAGCCAGAGCTCGAGGAAGAGGTTCGAACCAGGCTCAGGGTACTGGTGCAGGCGCAGTGGAAAATTCGCGAGCGGGACCTGGTGATCTGCAGCGCACGACGCGGTGCTGAGATTATCTTCGCCGAGGAATGCGTCCGCCTCAAGGCCAATGTCCGCTTGCTGCTGCCATTATCGAGGGCGGAGTTTGTCAGCCAATCGGTTCGCAAGACCGGGGTGGACTGGGAGCAACGCTTTTACAAGCTGGCAGAACAGTGCGAAGTTCTGGAGCAGCCTGTCCGTCTGGGGGCCACCCCGGCGGAACTGGACCCCTGTGAGCGTAACAACGTATGGTGCCTGGAGGTCGCACGGACGGAGCTGGGGCCAGACGTGAGGCCTCGTGTGGGCGCGCTGTCGATCAGGGGCGAGGATCATCCCGATTCAGCGAACCAAGCCGGCGGCTTGAGACACTTCGAGCGATGTGCACAGAACCTCGACCTGCTGGTGGAGAGGGTCGTGGTGTGGAGTGCGGCAGAAGAGCCTACCTGGTTCCCGACCGGCAATACCGTGGTGCACGTGCGCCGGCCGAACGGTAAGACCGATACCCTGTCGCTGGGAAAAGCGCTTCGTCTTGGCCGCGCCAGTGACAATGACGTGATTCTTGGTGACCGCAGCATATCCCGCCATCATCTGAAGCTGAAGCCGGCAGTGGGGGGTGTGCACCTGACCAACCTGTCGGGTCATCCGAACGCGACGTTCATGGGCGGGAAGTGGCTTGCCCCCGATTCAGAAAAGAAACCGCTGTTGGTTATGCTGAAGCAGACGATTAAGCTGGTTGACGGTACCCAAATCACCTTCGAGGCGTTGGACAGGCCCGCTTGAACCCGGGCGTGCCATTGCCGGGACCTGCCATAAGCGCCCGCTGCGGTCTCATTCCCGCGGTTTGTGTTTGCCGCGCTTGAGGAAATCTTTGCCACCAAATATGACTTCAATCTGGAAGGTGATGCCGGCCTTGGGTTCAAAGTCTTCGTCATTACGCAAGGCGATCTGGGGATTGATTTCGTAGAACAGCCATTTGCGCTTAAGGTTGCGACGGTAGCGCACCAGCAGCACGGAGCTGTCAAACCGGTGATTGGGGCTGGTCTTGAACAGGTTGTTCCATTGATATTCGATGGCTTTTTTGCTGTGCAGTTGCTGGATAAGACTTGGCCGGATTTCATAGCGGTAGCCCTCGTCCTCCTCGCGCCACCTCCCGTCCACGGTATGGCGGAAAAACAGCTTTTCACTGAGCAGACGTTCGTAGTCGAAACGCGTCGTTGCTTCCCAGCCCTTGCTGGTCAACCAGCGAAGCCGCTGCGTGAATCTCAGATTCCAGGTATCGAATTTGAAGGTACGCCGAAATCGTGGGCCGATGAACAATTCAGTACTGTCAAGTTTTATACCCGCGGTGAGGCTCAGGTTTCGTTTTTTTGAGGCTTTTGCAAAATACTGGATGCCGGCGGCAGAGGTCTCATCGCTGCTTTCGACGCGATTGAACAGGGTGTCGGGTGTCTTATCGGTGTCGTCCTCGCTGGCCACAAACACCCTGAGTCTTTTTTTGGTCTTGGGAATGTCAATTGATAAACTGAGCTTGGTCTTGTGTTCGGGGCTTTCATCGTGTTCCAGGAATACAGATTGGCCCAGTCGGAGCTTGGTGGTGGCATCTTCCGCGATGAAACGTTCATCGTCGAAGAATGAATCTATCCACTGGGCAGCGCTGTTGACGTTTTCCGAGATGCTTCTCTGCACCCGATCGGCGGTATTGTAATCGCTCGGTGGATAGGCATCAGACCCGGGGAAATCGAGCTCCGCGGCTGCCACCCATCGGGGCAATGAAACAGCCACGATGAGTAGATACCGTCCGGTGTTCATGCGAGTGGGTGCCAATTCGTCATCATTGTCTGAAAACGATAAGTTAGACAGTCTTATTGGCCAAGGCAACGTTATCGTCCAAGTTTTATCGGGCTGGCACCCAGCTGCCGACGGATCCAACATACCCGGGAGCAGCATAGGTATAAAGCGGGTGATGACTTCGTACGCGGGCCCCGGTACTGGCGCTGAAAGGGCAAGTGGCGGATCATGCCTGTCTCCAATCAGCGACGGAAACAGCGGCTTCGGCCCATCGCCAATCCTTCGTCTGTCCGGCAATATTAAGGCATGTGTCTGTTCAATAGGTGGTTACCAGGTATTGGTATAAACCTTGCAGCTGTATTGATACACCCGGCACCTGTGTACTGGAATGGACAGCGACCATCAATGCAGCGCAGAACAGTGATCCGGGCAGCAGCAAGCGGCCGAAGCATGATGATGACGATAAGGGGGGCGATGACGACTGGCCACAGCTTGCAGAAAGCCGTTGCTGTGGTCAGGGGAGCAGGATGAAGCCGGGCCTAAGACGACTCACCCGCCGGGTTGCCATGGTCTGTGGTGTCATGCTCGCAGGGGTGTTGATTAGCTGGCTGATCGTGCTGGGCCTGGGTATTTCCATTCCGCTGGACGGCTTTCGGAATCCGATTGAAACAGCCCTCTCCCGGGCGCTTGGCAGGGAAGTCCACATTGATGGGAGGTTGGTCTTGAGACCCACCATGGGCTCCACCATCGTAGCGCACGACGTCCGCATCGCCAGTCCGGCAGGACAGGGTGATCTGCTCCGGGCCGGTCGGGTTGTCGTGCGGTTGGCGCCTGTTGCCCTGCTGCGGGGCGAGCCGCGCAGCAGACGGCTGCTGATCGAGGACGCCAGTATCGATCTGGACACCTGGGGGACTGTTGTACACAGCACGGGCCCTGCTGAAGCGGGTGAAGCAAACACCGGGGTGTATCCCCGGCTGTTGTCGGCAAGCGCAGAGCTGCTGGCACGGCAGCCCGAATTGCGGGAACTGGTTCTGCGCCGTGTCGTGTTGAATGACCGGGATGACAGAACGGGACAATCCCGCCAGGTCAAACTCGATGAGGTCAGCGTTCATACTCGACCCGGGAAACCGCTTGAGCTGATGCTCCGGGGCCGTTTTCAGCAACAGCCGTACACCATTGACCTGACCGGTGGCCAGCTTGCGGACCTGCTGACGCAAAGCGGGCCGTGGCCGTTGCGGGCCGGGGTGAGCTTTGCAGGCACCCGGCTGTTGTTCGACGGTAACCTGGAAGTGCCCCGGCAGGGGCCTGTAATGAATTTTAAGCTGCGGGTTGACTGGCCAGCGGAATTTGCAAGGCTTGCGGCGAGGTTTGGACAGGCGCCACTGGCCGGGCAGTTATCACTGCGTGCTGAGCAGGGACGAGTGGTTGTTGCCGGGGAACTGCAGCTGCCTGCGCTTGATGCCGTGCTGCGGTTTGGTGCCGGGGCAGGGCCGGCAAGGGACACAGCCGATCAGCCGGGCCAAGGCGGGGAAAGCTTGGCCGACAGACTCGTCAGTGTGCCCCTGACTGTCAGCATTGCCGACGTGCCGTTCCACGGTCAGTTGGTGGTGGTCGGACAAGCTGCGGAACCGGTGGTTGAACTGGCGCTCTCTGCCATTGATGCCAATGCCGGCAGACTGCTGGCAACGCTGATCGGGACAACAGGTATCCGCGGCCGCTTTCAGCATATCGGGTTCCAGGCCAGTGTCCACGGTAGCGGTGAGACTGATATTGTGAACAGGACGGCACTGGCACTGCAGGTGGACGGGGCCAGACTTTCCTACGGTAATGCCGCTGGTGAAAGGCCGGTTGATGTCAGCCTGGATGAGCTGGCACTGACCGTGCCGGCGGGGGAGGCGGTGATGATGCGCGCACGGGGGGCTCTGCTTGACGAGCCGTTTTCTGTCGAGTTCACGGCTGGCGGGCTGAAGGCATTGCTGGTGGAGGAGACCTGGCCGATCACGTTGTCTGCTACTGGAGGCGGTGCCGTGCTGGATATCAGTGGCTTGCTGGCAGCTGGGCATGCTAATACGGCAACACGCCTGCAGGTGGGCCTTTACGGTAATCGTATCGGTGAGCTGGCTGCCTGGCTGGGTGTATCACCCTGTGCGATGGTGCCCTACACGCTGCGGGGCCAACTGGTCCTTGCCGAGGATATCCGGCGTCTGCAGTTTCTCCAGCTACAGGCAGGCGGGACACGGCTCAACGGTGAACTGGACTGGTCCGGTTACGATCAGATAGCCACCTTGCTTGCGGTGTTGCACTTCGAAGAACTGGACCCTGCAGACATTGAGGCGCTAATTTCCCTGGTCAACCAGGGCCTTGATAAGGGTGCTGCCAGGGGTATCGCCATCGACATGCCCGTTCTCTCCAGGCGAGTCGAGATCATCAATGCGGATATTGATCTGGCCATAGAGCGTATCCTGCTCAAGCTGGTGGACATTGCCGATGTTTCGTTATTCGCGCGGATAAGGGAAGGGAGGCTGCAACGCTCACCCTTTCAGGCTCATATCGGCAACGCCAGTTTTCAGGGTTACCTGGACCCGACCACAGCAGAGACCGCCCTGGTGTTTGAAAACGAGCACTATGAGAATGCTGGCGGGGGGCGGATGGAGAAACTGTTCAGCAGCGCGGTGCGCTGGGTCGAGAGTACCGCCGTTGTTCCTTTG
>JAUXDG010000224.1 GCA_030618475.1 Gammaproteobacteria bacterium
CGACAGCCAGTGGGCCGGCCTGGATCCCAGTCAGATGGGCCTTGGGCCGGTGCACGCCATGGCGCCTATGCTGAAGCGCAATAAGCTCGATAGCGGCGATATCGATAACTGGGAAATCAATGAAGCCTTCGCCACTCAGGTGCAGGCCTGCCTGAGCGCCTGGCAGGATGACACCTTCTGCCAGCAGGAGCTGGGGCTGGAGGGCGCATTCAGCCCGATCGATGAAGAACGCCTGAACATCGATGGAGGCGGTGTCGCCATCGGTCATCCGGTGGGCGCCAGTGGTGCCCGCATCCTGTTACACACATTGAAGACACTGCAACGAACCGGGCAGAAACGTGGCATCGCCAGCCTTTGTATCGGTGGTGGCCAGGGTGGCGCCATGCTGGTCGAGAGGGACGTCTGATGGATACACACTCGGAGAACCCGGATCTTTACACGCATATCGACGAGGATAATATCGCCTGGCTGCATTTCGATAAGCAGAACGCCAGCACCAATGTCCTGTCCGCGTCTGTGCTGGAAGCCTTCTACGATGAACTCCTGGAGCTGGTCGAACGGGCGCCACGCGGTCTGGTCATCCTGTCGGACAAGAGCAACGGCTTTATTGCCGGTGCCGATGTCAACGAATTCACCCGGCTGGAAAACCACGGCCAAGCCCTCAGCACCATACAACGCGGGCAGGAAGTGTTCGACCGACTGGCGTCACTGCCTTTTCCCAGCGTTGCCATGATCCACGGCTTCTGCCTGGGTGGCGGGCTGGAGCTGGCACTCGCCTGCCGTTACCGGGTTGCCAGGGATGACCGCGGCACCCGCCTGGGACTGCCGGAAGTGCGCCTGGGTATTCACCCGGGCTTTGGCGGTTCGGTTCGTTTGACGCCCCTGGTGGGTGCCCTGCACGCCATGGACCTGATGCTGAGCGGACGCACAGTCGATGGCCGGGCTGCTAAACGCATGGGCGTGATTGACCACGCCGTTCCCGAACGGCATTTGAAGGTGGCTGCGCGTGCCATGATTCTGAACCCGCCCGTCCCGCATCGCCCCGGCAAGCTGCAGGCGCTCAGCAACCACGCCTGGGTGCGGCCGGCACTGGCCCGATTGTTTCAACACCAGGTCGGTAAAAAAGCCCGTCGCGATCATTACCCTGCCCCCTACGCGCTGATCGATATCTGGCAACGCCACGCCGACAATGAACGCTCCATGATGCACGCGGAAGCCGAGTCTGTGGCTGAGCTTATCGTCGGTCCGGCTGCGCAAAACCTTATCCGGGTATTCCTGCTCCAGGAACAGCTCAAAGCCCTGGGCCGCCAGGTAGATTTCAAGCCGCGGCGTGTTCACGTCATTGGTGCCGGCATTATGGGTGGTGATATTGCCGCCTGGTGCGCCTACAGAGGCATGCAGGTGACGCTGGCGGATCAATCACCGGAACGGATTGCACCCGCCATGAAACGTGCCCATGCACTGTTCAAGCGCCGATTGAAACGTACCCGGCCCGTGCAGGAAGCCATGGATCGCCTGATGCCTGACCACAAGGGCATGGGTGTCGAACGGGCTGATGTCGTCATCGAAGCGATTTTTGAGGATGCCGATGCCAAACGCAGCCTGTACCAGCAGCTGGAGCCGCGCATGCGCGACGATGCAGTGTTGGCAACCAATACCTCCAGCATTCCGCTGCAGGAGCTGCGCAGCGCACTCAGCAACCCCGCCCGGCTGGTTGGCCTGCATTTCTTCAACCCGGTGGCCAAAATGCAGCTGGTTGAAATCGTGCGCGACAATGAAACCGACGCAGCAGTTGTTGCCAGGGCCATTGCCTTTACCCGCGCCATTGACCGCCTGCCGCTGCCCGTCTCGAGCACCCCGGGTTTTCTGGTCAACCGGATTCTGATGCCCTATCTGCTGGAAGCCGTGGAACTGGAAAATGAAGGCGTGCCAGCGGCTGAAATCGATCGCCAGGCACTCGAATTCGGTATGCCCATGGGCCCCATCGAATTGGCCGATACGGTCGGTCTCGATATCTGCCTGCACGTGGCCGAGAATCTTGGCCAGCACTTGGGCACGGCGGTACCCGGTCGGTTACGTGATCTGGTCAATCAAGGGCGGCTGGGGCGCAAGAGTGGTGAAGGTTTCTACCAGTACAAGAAGGGCAAAGCGGTTAAATCCGGCACCTCCAAGGGCCATCATCCCAACCCGGATGTCAGTGACCGGATGATATTGAGGATGCTCAATGAAGTGGTCACCTGTTTACATGAACAGGTCGTCGACAAGGCGGATCACCTTGACGCGGGCATGGTGTATGGCACCGGTTTCGCCCCATTCCGCGGCGGGCCGTTGCGCTACATCGAAACCGAGGGTGCCGACACCCTGTTAGAGCGCCTGCAGGACCTGGAACAACGCCTGGGATCGCGCTTCAAACCGGCCCCCGGCTGGGAGACCGTATCGGGCTTTTCAGATCAGCCCTAAGGAACACTAAACGGATAAATGTGATGAAACAGCAGCAGACAAATGTAACTCCGATCACACCGGAACAGGCGGGAGGCACACTGTCCGGTTTGTTTTACGAACGTGTGCAAAGAAGTCCCGACAAGGTGGCCTACCGCTATTACGATACCTCCAGCGACAGCTGGAACGACCTGAGCTGGTCCGAGGCCGGCAAACAGGTTGCACGCTGGCAGGCCGCACTCGCCGCGGAGAATTTGCAGGCCGGTGATCGTGTCGCCGTGATAATGCAAAACTGTCCCGAGTGGGTCATGTTTGACCAGGCCGCGCTGGCCAATGGTCTGGTGGTGGTACCGCTTTACACTCAGGACCGGGCCGAAAATGCCGCCTATATCCTCCAGAACGCGGGGGTCAAGCTTCTTCTCATCGGCCAGCAGGAACACTGGGACAGCCTGCAACCGGTGCGGGAACAGCTGGGCTTCCTGGCGCGTATTATCAGTCTTTCGCACATCGATAGCGGCGGACATCCGGATTCACGTTTAAAAACGGTCGGCGAATGGTTACCTGACCAGGCTGAACTGATTCGCGCAGAGCAGGACAAGGACGCGCTGGCTACCATTGTCTATACTTCGGGCACCACCGGGCGGCCCAAAGGCGTGATGCTGAGTCACTACAATATTCTCTGGAATGCCTACGCCAGCCTGCAGGTGGTCCAGTGCCAGCCGGATGAACTCTTCCTGTCCTTTCTGCCGCTGTCACACACTCTGGAACGCACCGCCGGCTATTACCTGGCCATGATGGTGGGGGGCACGGTCGCCTACAACCGTTCCATTCCGCAGTTAGGTGAAGACCTGCTGGCCATCAAGCCGACCATCCTGATATCAGTTCCACGTATCTTTGAGCGGGTCTATAACAAAATCCAGGCGGGCCTGGAAGAAAAATCACCCGTCGCGCGCGCCCTGTTCAAACTGGCGGTCAACACCGGCTGGCGACGCTTCGAACACCAGCAGGGACGCGCCGGCTGGAGCCCGAAACTGCTGCTGTGGCCACTGTTAAACAAAATCGTTGCCAGCAAGGTGATGGAAAAACTGGGTGGGGAAATGCGCCTGGCTGTCGTCGGTGGCGCACCTTTGCCGTTCGGTGTCGCCCGATTGTTTATTGGACTGGGTTTGCCCATGATCCAGGGCTACGGATTGACAGAAACCAGCCCGGTTATCAGTGTCAATCCCATCGATAACAACGACCCTGCGGGTGTCGGCTGCCTGTTGCCGGACGTCGAAGCCCGTATCGGCCAGCAGGACGAATTACAGGTACGCAGTCCCGGCGTCATGCTGGGGTACTGGGCGAACGAGAAAGCCACCCGGGAAATAATTGACAGCGATGACTGGTTACACACCGGAGACAAGGCCCGCATCGAGAACGGACAGGTGTATATCACCGGGCGGATAAAAGAAATCATTGTGCTCGCCAATGGGGAAAAAGTGCCGCCGGCAGACATGGAGATGGCCATCTGTATGGATGCCCTGTTTGAACAGGCCCTGGTGATTGGCGATACCCGGCCCTGTCTGACGGCGTTGCTGGTTCTGAATCCCGAACAGTGGGGGCTGCTCGGCAAAGAACTGGGTATGGACCCGGGCGATACGGCTGCCTGTCAAAGCTCGCGTGTCAACCAAGTCGTTCTGGAACGCGTCGCCGATCAGCTCAGCGCGTTTCCGGGCTATGCCAGGATTCGCAAGGTATGCTGCCAGCTTGAACCCTGGAGTATTGAAGACGGCCTGATTACACCCACGCTCAAGGTCAAACGCAACAAAGTCTACGAACATTTTGAAGCTGAAATTAACGGGATGTATGAAGACCGTTAACTGTGATTTCTCACCACCTTAACCACATGCCCCAGGGCATGTGGTGAGAAATCTGGGCCAACAGTAGCTGAAAGTATTGCTCGATGACCGGTCAGTCTGCAGCCCGACAACCCGGCTCAGCCGCCGCCACCTTTTCTGCAATCTCCTGGCTCAACCTGGCAACCGCGTGACTCATGGCGCTGACAAATTCAGCGTAGCCCGATCCCG
>JAUXDG010000030.1 GCA_030618475.1 Gammaproteobacteria bacterium
TGCGTGCCCTGATCGGCCGCCTGCAAATCCCTGTGCTCAAAATCGCGTTGCTGGAGCGCGAATTTTTCTCCAGGAAATCCCACCCTGCAAGACAGTTACTCAACCGTCTGGCAGCGACCGCAGTGGGCTGGAATGAACAACAGGGCGATAAAGACCCACTGTACCTGAAGGTGCAATCCGTCGTTCAAACCATTGTCGACGAATTCAACGACGACACCAGCCTGTTTGAAACCCTGTTAAACGACCTGGAAACCTTTCTGCGCAAGGAAGAGGAACAGGCCCTGGTACGTGCTGAACGTTCTGCGAAAGTCATGGAGGGACAGGAACGCCTGGATGTCGCAAAATCCACTACTCTGGAAGCAATCGAGCCACACGTCAATGATCGGCATAACCTGGATTTCATTCGCGAATTCATTAACACCCACTGGAAAAACATGCTGTTTGTCACCTGTGCGCGGCAGGGCAAGGATAGTGACGCCTGGAAACAGGCGGTCACCACCATGGACAAGCTGATCTGGAGTGTTAAACCGAAGTACACGCGCGAAGAACGACAGCAACTGGTCGCCATGCAGCCAAAATTGTTAAACAATCTTCGTGAAGGCATGCTGCGGCTTTCCATAACGCCCGCTGAACGCGATGATTTCATTGCCAAACTGGTGCATGCACACGGACGTACTGCGGTAAACCATGACGATGCTGAACAAGCCGTGCAAACACAACAGGAGGTTGAAAACCTGAAAGTCACAGCTGAACCAGCGGTACGGAAAACAGCGGAGCAGGCGAGCACACGACCTGCGTCCGAAATAAACGATGCGCACACAGCGAAAGTCCGTCAGCTGGCAACCGGTGACTGGGTGGAATTCCTGGGTAGCGACGGCAAAGCCAAACGTGCCAAGCTGAGCTGGGTCAGCCCGATCACCAACACTTATCTGTTTACAGACCGGCAGGGCCTGAAAGCCGGCAACTTCAGCCTGGACGAGCTCGCCCATTTGCTGCGTTGTGCACGTGCGAACATTCTCAATGCCGCACCCTTGATGGACCGTGCCGTCAACACCGTGCTCAAGGAGTATCAGAAGCACTGATCCGACCGAACTGCCTGGCTACATCCCGCTGGGGGTAGCATCCGGGTATTTTTGCTGAACCTGTCACAACCACAACATCCCGGCTGTGCTATTTCTATCACCAGACGCTAACTGTATTAACAACTCCACCTCTTGGGAACACTCATGTCAGATACCGCAAAGCAAAATGTCGTCAACCTGGAAGATTATGCTCAGACAACGCGAGGTATGGGAAGCAGCGCCTGCGTCCAGGTGTTACACGCCGTACGCAAACTGGTTGAAAATGATCTCGCCCGGGACTTCTCGAATATGATGGGCAAAATCGACGATGCCCTGTTTGAACGTGCTGAAATGGCCGAAAGCAGTACGCTTCAGACCCAATACCATAACGCCATGCAGACGCTCCGCGATATCCGCAAGGACGTCGAAGATGATTTTATCAACCACTTCAACAACCAGTTCAACCGGGGCATCCCCAGACAGACGCAATTCGGCGATAGTTTAATGCTGGAGTGTGACAGTGCCGGTGAGGAAACCCGGGCGATTGCCAACATGGTTCACAAGACCCGCGAAAACTGTGCACAACTACTGCCTGCACTGGACAGGCGCATCGGCTTTCTGTTGCACGATCCGGACCTGGAACAATGGCAGAATCCGCTTAACCCTGAGGCAATATGCGCTGCTTTCCAGAAGGCCGCCAGAGTCATCGAAGCCGGCCTCGAAATCCGTCTTCTGATTTTCAAGCAGTTCGATCAATACGTCGTCAGCAACATGGATGAGCTGTACAAGGAACTGAATCAGCACCTGGTGAAAATGGGTATCATGCCGGACATCAAGGGCACGCAAAACAACGACGCCGGTGCAGACAGCGCGGTAGCCATGCTACCTGCGCCGAACCAGACTTTCACTTGCGCCCCGCCACCCGCCGATCAACAGGCCGGCGCTAAGCGGCAAACTTCAGTCCAGTCACATGACATGACCATCGATATCGTCGCCATGTTATTTGACTATATCCTGGACGACAGCAACATCCCGGCTCCCATGCGCGCCTTGCTGGGTCGCCTGCAAATCCCGCTCGTCAAAGTTGCCATGCTGGAACGCGAATTCGTTTCCAGAAAATCCCACCCCGCACGGCAACTGCTCAATGCTCTGGCCGCTACTGCCATGGGCTGGGACGCACAGCAGGGTCACGAGGATCCGTCTTATCGCAAGGTCGAGACTATCGTTCAAACCATTGTTAATGAGTTCGAAACCGACACCAGCCTGTTTAAAACGCTGCTGGATGACCTGGAAACCTTCCAGCACACGGAACAACAGCAGGCCGGGATTCGAGCCGGGCATTCGATCAAGGTCATGCAGGGGCAGGAACGCCTGGAGGCTGCCAAATCCACCACCTGGCAAGAGATCGAACCACGCATCAGCGATCAGAAGAATCTCGAATTCGTGGGTGAATTTATTACTACACACTGGAAAAACCTGCTGTTTGTCACCTGCGCACGCCAGGGCAAGGACAGCGATGCCTGGAAACAGGTGGTGAGCACCATGGACGACCTTATCTGGAGCGTAAAACCGAAAAACACCGACCAGGAACGGCAACGACTGGTCGCCCTGCAGCCGAAGCTGTTAAACGATCTTCGCGAAGGTATGGAGCGGCTTTCCGTGCCGCCGACGGAACGTGATGCTTTCATTGCCAGGCTGGTGGATACACACGGGCACATATCGACAGGCTCCTAGGACACGAGTTTTACGTACAGTGACAAGGCGCCGATCAACAGCGGTTGATGAATCAGGTAAATCACCAGGCTGTGCCTGCCGGCCAGGGCCAGCCTGCGTATGGGTGCGGCACCTGTTATGCCCTGCAGGTGCGTTTGTGACCATTGCCTGATAAAGGGACCTGCGAAAAGTCCCAGCAATACCACACCAATCCAGGGCAACAGAGGAACATAATCTTCTGTCGGTGGCTTGTGTGTCATTAAACCGATCCAGCGCCGTCCCGGTGTATCAAACCAGGCCGACTGGTACTGCGTCGCGAACAGGATGACGCCGACACCCGCAATCAGATTCACCCACCCCGCACGTACAAACAGCAAACCCAGCAGGCTGGCGACGACAATGAAATGCAGCACGCCGAAAAAGACCAGGCGCTCGCCAAACATCCACCAGCTGGCAAGACTCACCAATGCGGCACTTGCGACGAGCACAAGCAGGCGGTGCAGATAACGCCTGGCATTGAGCCGTGGCTGGCTGGACAGCACCAGGCTGACACCGACCAGGCCGAGAAACAGGCTGAGAATCAAAGTGCGGAAGTTGAGCCAGAAGCGGTCCTGGTAGAAATCAAACGGCGCCAGCCCAAAATAGCTGAGATCGAAACAGAAGTGATAGATCACCATCAGCAGGATGGCAAATCCACGCATTGCATCGATAAGAACGAGACGGCTGCCAGGCGCTTGCGCAAGCATGATCAGGGCCTGACACTGTTCAGGCCGACAAAACTGCCATTGTTGTTCTCCGCCAGCTTGCGCATAAGTGCGGCGAAACGCACGGTATTAATCGGAATCCCTCCCTGGGCAAAAATCACCGGAAAACCGACGGCGTGGATACGGACCCGCCGTTTGCCGGACTTGTCACTGCGGTTCAGCTTGTCCACCGTTTCGATCACAGCCTGTATCGAGCCGCGTGCGAAATCATCACCAAATACGTAAAGGCTGATACGCTTGTCACTGGCATAAAAACGGCGGATCGCCGCCTCTATCCCTTCCACCGGACTGGAATTCGAAAACGGTGTCCAGCCGGCAAGCCGTTTAACAATGGCCTTGCGCCGCGCCGGGGTATCCTTGATCCAGCGTCCCCGGTACTGGGAGAACATGTAGTCCCCCATATCGTTCATCACCTGAATTCCCTTGACCTGAGGGTAAATATCCAATACCTCGGTCACCTTCCTGAGTACCAGTGGCCAGGCATTCTGGTTCATGGAACCGGACGTGTCGATAATGAATATAATGTACTCGCTATCCACGGGTATACCACCAATACTGGTATCTCTACGCTGGTAACCGGAACCCAGCAAGCGCCGCATCTCTTCAGACAGGCTCTGTTTGGCAGTGGCCAGCCGACTCTCGATAATACTCTGGGCATCGTAGTCGTTTTTAGTGGTGCTGTACTGGCCGCGCAGCGATGACATCTCGCCCTTGAGTCGCGCAAGCTTTTGCCGGCTTGCCGAGAGTTGCTCCTGCTTGTCGGTCAGCTCGCGGTTGAGCACCGTGGTTTCGCCACGGATTACATGCAGTTCCTTTTCCAGCCGGTGGACCAGGCCGGTAAGATCGACCGCCAGCTTTTCGATAACGTGCGGTTCGGATACCTTGACAATGACCAGCAGCAGAATAATAGCGCCGAAACCACAGGACACCACATCCAGAAAAGACAGATTGAAGATATCGATACTGCGGCGTCTGCGGCTCATGGCCAGTCTCGCGCCGGTGTCAGAAAGGATCCCTGCGTATCGATGGCCAGCCGCCAGTAGGCTGCCGCAGCCCAGGCGTCACCCTCCATCGGCATGAGAATCGTATTGACCGGAACGCCCTTGGGCAGGCTGCGGGATGCCTTTTTCAGGTGGGCCAGGCGCTCATCGGGGGTAACCGTTGTGCCTTTGGGTTTGCTACGGCCCTGGGTGGGCAGGCCGTCGGTGATGAGCAGGATATTATCCGGTCTGGGCGAGAGTTTTTTAGCCACTGCAAACGCGTGATAGAGACTGGTACCACCCGCAGGGGTCGTCTTGTGCAATGCACTGACGGCGCCCTCCACCTCCTCGCTGCTGGCGGCAGTCAGCCATTTTCCGTCACTGCCGGGCAACGCAGCCTGCGCACGCGTATTGAAGGCATACAGCTGGAAACGGGCATCGGCGGGAAGATTACCGACCAGCCAGTCCAGTGTGGCCAGAGTGCGCTTCCACTTGGGCGCACTGCGTTTGTATGATACAGCCATATTGCGCCGGCGAATCACGTTGATAATGGTTTCACCCAGCATACTCGCCGAACTGTCGACCAGGATCAGAATCCGCTTGCCGCCGACTTTCAAACCGGTGAGATACTGGCGGTCACCTTCACCGACGACACGGCGAACCTTGTCGCCTTCATCCCGCTCGTCAGCCGCCACCGCACCGAGGCGTTTTTTCTCCTGGTCGAGGTTCTTCAGATCGGCAGAGAGCCGGTTGACGTGTTGCCGGTTCGCCAGTGTCTGTTTCTCCATTCGGGCGATCTCGATTTCCAGTTCAGGGATATCCCGTATCAGCCGCTCAGCCGCCCCCTCGGTGATCACCAGTTCCTTGTCAGTCGCCTGCAGACTGTTGCGCGCCGTGACCCGTAGTTGGTCACCCAGCAGAACCTTCTGCTCCAGGCGAACCACCTCGGAACGCAGATCCGAAAAGGTCTCGGTGCGCGCCCTGACCGTGTCGTGGTTGAGAATAAGCACCAGCAGCACCACCGCCCCGAAGCCGCAGAACATGATATCGAGGAAGGACAGTGAAAATGCCGAGACCGGACGACGTTTCACTAGGACCTCAGGTCTTCATCCGTCGCACCATCCAGCGGTCGACATAGCGCTCACTGTCGAGCACCAGCCGCTCCTGCATAAGCTGCATATGATGGACAAAGAACATCAGCACAATACTGATAACCAGAGCGATAAAAGTGGAGTTGAAGGCCACACCCAGGCTGGCGGTCACGCCGGTGATATCGCCTTCAACAGCTCGGTGCGCCTGCCCCAGCGCATTACCGATACCGCGTACCGTGCCAATGAAGCCGACAGAGGGTATCGCCCAGGCAATATAGCGAATAATGGACAACTCGGATTCCAGACGTTCGCCTTCGGAGTCGCAGATATCACGCGCTGCCGTCGAGACATCCTGTACATTGCGGGTGGCACCGAAACGCTCAATGGCGGTCAACAGGGCACGCGGTAACAGGGAGTCCCGTTCTGCCTCGGGCAAGGACTGCAGCCGCCCCGCCAGCTCACGGGTGTCCTCGGGACCGATAGGCAGATTTTCGGGCAGCTTCAACAGATCGAGTTCCAGCAATTTCTGCTGACGATAGACGGCACGCCCCTTGTAAAAAAGGATGGAGAGTGCCCACAGCATCAGTACGAAACAGGTTTCCTGTTCGTAATCCTTGATCACGACAAAAAATGAACGTTGCTGCACATAATCGGGATCGGCCTGCATATTGCCTGCTTCCTGCCGCATAAAGGCGTCGGCCTGCGGCCGGATGAGCGTGACGTACAGGGCGTGCACAACAATGAACGCAATCAGCAGGGAAAAGACCTGGTAGACGAACTCGGCGGGGAAGGCTTTTTTCATAGTCATTGTCACCTGGTGCTAGATGTCAACCGGGAACGACACCGCGCTGTCGGCTTCGATTTTTTCCGTGGGCGTAAAGGTGGCGGCCGGTGCCGGTGACTTTTTGCGGGTGTGTTCGCCACCATCGGATTCAACTTCCGGCGCGGCTGCGCCGCCGTCCTTTTCCTGCTCCGGCGGGGAAAGCGCGTAAGCCCCGGCGGCCGCAACCAGGATGGCGGGAAACAGTAACTGGCGTCGCATGGGTTCTCCTCTATCGACTATTCAGCATAACGTGCAATACGGAAACCGAGATCGCTACGTGGCTCGCGACTGTAATCCCGATAGCTCAGCCGCAACTCGGTGATGTTACCGAGACGCCAGCTGGAATCACGCACCACGTGGTGCTGCCCGGAAGCGGGTCCGGTGGGATTTTTGACCAGCCGCTCAGCCTCTCCGGGGTAGACGGCGTAAAAATCATGGGTCCATTCTGCCACGTTGCCGCCCAGATCGTAGAATCCGGCCGGGCTGGCCGCAAAGCTGCCCAGCGGTGCCGTGCCGCGGTAACCGTCGTCATAGCCGGGAACCACGTCTGCCAAGGTATCACTGATTCGTGCATCGGCGAAGTTACCCACCGCTGTTGTCGGCGGGTAGCTGCCCGACCAGGGATAGCGTGCCGCCGATGGGCGGTCCAGCACCCTGGCAACATAGACCCACTCGGCTTCACTGGGTAAGCGATAGCCCGTGCGTGCGGGCACCAACGCGATCATATGCCCGTCCTTTTCCTGGTAAGCCACGGGTAGCCCATCCTTCTGGCTGAGCCAGTTGCAGTAACGCGCCGCATCATCCCAGCTCACCTTCACAACAGGCTGGTCAGCGCCATCAAGTCCGGCGCCCTCTGCGGCACCTGAATTGTGCGAGGCGCGAAAAAGACGGAACTGGCCGTTGCTCACCTCTTTTTCACTCAGATAGAACGGGCGTGTCAGCTGAACCAGACGACGACTCTCGTTGGCCCGGCGTCCGGCCTCCCGGCGTGAGGCCCCCATACGAAAGGCAGCAGTCGGCCGCACCAGCCGCATCACCTGACCGGCGGCGGTTGTCAGTGTGTCCGGCGTCGCATCCACCTTTGCCTGTGCGACAGTCTTGAGGCTCACGTCCAGGTTCTGGCTGACACCGGCACGCGGGTTTACCTTGACCCGCTGCGTCACGTAGCCCGGTTTGCGGAATTCCAGGGTATGGGGCCGGGTGGTCAGACGCAGGCGCCGGGTGGCCTCACCGGCCGGCTTGCCGTCCACTATCAGACTGGCGTCGGCTGGTTGTGCGCTGATAAACAGCGTCGCGTATTGGGGCGGCAGGGCAACAGTCAATTGCCGCGCCTCGTCAGGCATCAACTTCACGCCTTGTGCCGTTGTTCTGTAGCCCGGCTTGCTCAGTTGCACATCATGTTGCTGCGCAGAGGAGAGTGTGAGGGTCATCGGTGTGGTTCCGTGGAAGTCCCCATCGACGCTGATACTGGCCCCGGGGGGAGTGCTTTGTAACACAAGCTGACCATCTGCCGGCGACAGCCTGATATCTTCCAGCAGCAGCGCCGAGCCCGCTGTTATCTGTTGCTGCAGGGTCACAGGCTTGTGATCTGCCATTGACAGGGTAATGGTGTGCGAGCCCTGCAGGATCTGTACATCCAGCGGTGTGCTCCCCACCGGCTCATCATCCACCCGAGCCAGAGCGCCTGGCGGCTGGCTGCTGATATGCACATCGGCCCAGCCGGGCCGCAAGGTCAGTGCCAGCTGCTGTGACTTACCCAGACCGGCAACATCGAGCCGGATTTCTTCCGGCAGATAACGTTCGGTCTCGATGCGCAGCCGGTGCACGCCGCGATCTATCTCGGCAACACCGCCGGCGCTGCTTGCTAACGGCTCATCATCGACAAATAAACGAAAAGTCACAGCGGGGTCAATCTGTATACTCACCCGCCCCGGCAATTCCTCCATCTGAAAACTGAATTCCTGAAACCCGCCCATGGCTACGTCAAGCGGTTTTTGCAGCACCCGATAGCCCTCAAGCGTGGCGTGCAGCCGGTAATGCCCGGGCAGCGCCAGCAGTCGACCACCCAGGGATAGCGGCGGCGGAAAACCACTGATGGAGCGGCTTGCGGGCTCGGGAGTGATACGCACAGCCATGGGGGTCGCGAGCAATACAAACGCGGCAATCAGAACCAGCACCGTGAACAGCACGGCAAACAAGCGCCTCAGCTTGCGATGCCCACGCCCTGACGCTGATGCCTCTGCCAGCGCAGGCGTATCCCCCGCCACCGGCTCTGACAGTGGAGGTGGATCGTCTGGCGGCACCAGTGGCGGCTGCGCAAGACGTTGCCCCAGGCTGATGAATACCTGGTCGCCCTGGACACTCCAGTACAGGACAGCCTCCCCCATCTGCACCTGATCGCCGGATTTCAACCAGGTCGAGTCTGCCACCCGTTGGTGATTGTGGAACAGCGGATACGAGGGATCGGCGGGCTGGATGTAGGCGTGCCCGTCGGCAAGTGCAATATAGGCTATGACGCTGTCGTCCGGCACACCCGGCAGCAGCACATCGCTGCGCTCAGCGCTGCCAACCGCCAGCGGCATATCGGCCTCACCGGCGCGATGCTCGCCGCGGGCATCCTGAATAAAAAAGACCCGACTCAAACCGGCTCCTCGCAACGGATATCGACAGGCGGCGGTGGCTTCCCGGGTAATACCGTGAATACCCGTCGCACGTCACGATAACCCGCTCGTGACCCCACCGCGGTATAAGTCCCCGGACGCAGTTCCAGCTGATGATCGCGGAAACGGCCGAATCGGCCGACATGGTAGATCACCACCTCGGTCTCGCCATCCGAGTAAAGCCTGACCGTTAAGGGCACCCGCGCCTCGGCTACGTGGCGCTTCAGCAAGCTTGTTTTTTCTGCCAGCCGGGGCTCACCATCGGGCGCTTCGCCAGCCGCCAACAACAGCTTTTCGGCATTGGCCAGGGGCTCGGCGGAAGACAGCCGGGCCGGATCGCTGAGGTAGTGGTCAAGCTGCTTGTGCAGCTGCAGCCGCTCCTTCACCCGCACCAGGCCGCTACGGGCAAATGCCGCACCGGCATCCACCGCCAGTGCCTTCTGGTACAGGCCGGCGGCGGCCTGCCAGTTCTCTGTTTCAATGGCGTTGAGCGCCTGGCGACGTAAGCTGGACAGCTGTGCCTGTTGACGCGCGGCTGCCAGCCGCTGACGCGCATCACGCACGGCACTGTCCTCGGGTTTCAGTCCGGCCGCTTCTGTCAGCGCTTCGGCGGCATCGCTCAGTCGGCCGCTATCCAGTGCAGCAAGCACCTGGCTCATGGCGGCACGAAATTGAAGCGCGGTGAGCTGCCCGGAAACCCGTTGCAGATTTTCGATGGCGGGCTGGTATTCACCGTCCAGCTGCGTCGCCTGCCGATACGCTGCCTGGGCGGCTTCAAGATCTTCATTGCTCTCGGCACTTTTTCCTGCCGCCATCCGCTCGAGGATTTCGGCCCGTACCCGTGCCCGGCGCAGGCCGTGGCTCGCGAGTTGGTGATCAGGCTCGATGGCCAACGCACGTTCAAACTCGGTCAGCGCGGCCTGAACGTCGTCGTTGCCCAACGCACGCTGCCCCAGATCAAGGGCGGCATCAAGAAGCAGGCCGCGTTTATCTTGCAGGTTCTGAAGCTTGTGCAAAGCATCGGCATAGGCCTGTGCCGCATCAGCGAAGCGCCGCTCCCCGAACAGGCGATCGCCGGACGCCACCCTGACCGCAACCTGGCTCCAGGCCGGTTCTCCCCAGACCCCGGCATTCTCCAGCTCCAGTTTTGCCTGCAGCCGCAGGAACCGTTGCAGGGTCTGCTCGGCCTGTAGCCGTGCACTGTCAGCCTCCTCGCCAACAGCCGGCGGTGCCGGGATCTGACCTTGTGCGAGCGGACGCTCTTGCAGTGTGGGCGTCGCGTATCTGGATACCAGTTGCGGAAGCACGAAAACAACCCCCAGACCCAGTAATGCCACAGTAGCCAGCGCGATCCACACCCACCGGTAATTGGCAACGGTGGGCGCATCACTATCCAACGGAGTGCCCGGTGGACGCAACGGTGGCCGTAACCGGTGGGTATCCGGACCTGTTCCAGCTCGCTCATTAAACCCCATGCTTCGTTCTCAGTCGTCAGTCCCGGTCAAACCTGTTTCTGATGCGTAGATGCTTTTCAGCAGGGCGCGCCATTTGCTGTATTGCACCTCGGCGGAACCGGTCAGCTCATGGGTTTCACCCTCGACTTCGACCACCAGTGGCCGAGTCTCTGACGAAAAGGATTCACCCAGCTCTTCGATGGCATCTCGATGGATGGTGGTTTCCGAGTCCTTGTCAAAACCTGTCTTTATTGCATAAGCACCACCCACGATCATCACATTACGCAGACTACCGGTTGAGGCGCGGGTACTGTCGCCACCGAGCACTTCGATGGCGATGGCGCCGAGAATTGCAGCTGCACCCGCCAATTTTCGATTTCTCGCCTGGCGCTGAATTTCACGCATCGCCGCCAGCTCCTCACCGCGTGTCTTGCGCCACTGCTCGTAGGGATCTTGCATCTCATGGTAGAAATTATCGAAGTGGCCGTTCAGCGTATCGATGAGCAGAAAATCCCTTTCGCGGATGGCGTTCACACGCCGGTACATGGGGTCGTCCAACGCCGGCAGCCGCATCACCGTGGCCCGGCCATCCTCACCGCGCTGAATATAGCTTGCAAAAGCATCGGGCGCCAGATCAGCCGCGAAACGCAGTGCTGCAACCCGTCGCACGTTAACGATATCCTCGGCCGCCAGCGTGGCCCGGTGAGCCGCCAGGTCGTTGGCAATCGCATTGTAGAGCGCCTGGAACACCTCCTGACCGTATTGCCCGGCACCCTGGTAGGCCTCCACGCTGACCTCAGCCTCGTAGGTCGAGCTGAACCACTCGCGGCCCGAGGCATCCAGTGCAGTGATGGCAAGTTCGAGGTTTTCTCCATCCGAAACCACGATGACACCCCGGACCAGCAGTTCACCGCCCTCGGTCCCCTGCGGCACCACCCGGACCGCACCCCAGTATCCGGTTTTTTCCATCGTGTCGCGCAACTGCAGCGGCATGTAGCGGGCTTCGGCCTCGCGGATTTCCGTCGACAGACCGCTGGCCTCTTCTTTATCGTCAGGCAAAGCGCCGGGATCAAACAGCTCAATCCAGACATCGAGTAACTGGTCTTCAGAAATCTCGGTCTCGGACTTCTGCACCTGCTCGTCGTTGTTGACGTTCCGGTGGGTACCGATGCCACTGCATCCTGCCAGCAGAATCAGCAGCAGGGGAAAGCACAGCAGGTACCGCGAAGCCATAACAGAGCACCCCGTTTTACCGGGCCCCCTGCTTGTATTTTCGATATTCTTCCCAAAGCTTTTTCTTCAACTCGGGATTTTTTTCCTTCTCCGCCGCCTCACGCATCTGACGTGCGACCAGATCGTCATCGCTGCCATCGGGTATATCCGCCGGTCGCCCTCTGGCTCCGGTTTGAGTCCCGCGGCCACCCGCGGCACCACTCGGCGGCCGGTCACCCACACCTCGGCTCACCGGCTGGTCACCGCTGCCTGTCACGTCGCCGCTTTCGCCGGCATCACCCGTCTGACCACCTTCAGCGCCGCCATCACCCTCGCCCTGGCCACTACCGGCACCACCGCTACCGCCAGCCTCTGACCTCGGTGCCGCCGCCTTCACCCGCTCCTGTTCACGCAGCAACATTTCGTCGAACTCACCCAGGCCGGCGTTGAGCTCGGCGTCCATCGTCGCCGTGCGCTCGGCACTGGTCTGCTCGCTGCGCTGATCGATGGTCGTCGGTTTGACAACGCCCGACAGGCTGGCCGGGCATGGCGACTCATCCAGCAGCCGGAGCCGGATATCCGCCCGGTCCAGCATCAGGCAATCCTGGCTGACACGCTCGCGCAGCCTGGCCAGGTAGTCGGCGTAATCGGCCGTCTCGGCAGCCCCCAGCGTGCCCTGCTCCCGCTGCCGCTGGTAGTCGCGTTGCGCGGCGATCAGCGCTTCATGGTCTACCTGTAAGCGGTTCAGCAGGGCTTCCTGTCCTGCACCGGCCGCGAAGGCGAGAAACAGGGTCAATAGAGTCACAATAAATCTGGCAATGCACATTGAAAAATGTTCCACATTCCGCCCCTGAAACCGAAATGGCGGGTCTACACTCAATAATACGTGTTAAGTTCAACGTGTGCGACAAGCTGGAACAGGGGAAAATAAAGCAAACTTCACTTAATCAACGAGTTAGCGCCACCGCCATATAGTTTTTAAACTCTTTGCGGGTTAAGGGATGGCTGAAATAGAACCCCTGGAACAAGTGACATCCCTTATCTTCGAGGAATGCGAACTGATTGAAAGTTTCCACACCTTCCGCGACCACACTAAAACCCAGGTGTCTGGCCATGGCAATGATCGTTTCAACGATGACAGCATCGCTGGGATCTGTCTCGATATCCCGCACAAATTTATCGTTGATCTTTAACTGATCCAGGGGCAACTGTTTCAGGTAAGCCAGTGATGAATAGCCGGTGCCGAAATCGTCAATGGCAATGCGTATACCCAGCTGTTTGAGGGCGTTCATCTTGTCAATCGTGTCTTCAATATTTTCGATAACGATGCCCTCTGTCAGCTCGATCATCAGGTCTTTAGGATCAGTCTCCGTCTCCTTCAGTATGCGTATGACATTCTCAACGAAATCCGCTTGACGAAACTGCCGGGGACTGATGTTGACCGCTACGTGACTGATCGAACAGCCCTTGATGCACTCGCAGGTCTCTTTCAGTATCCATTCCCCGAGCTCAAGAATCAGACCGGTTTCCTCGGCGACAGGTATAAAGTCTGCCGGGAGGACCATCCCCTTGTCAGGGTGAAGCCAGCGCACCAGCGCTTCAGCTCCCGCTAAATGCCCCTGAGAGTCAAGCTGTGGCTGAAAGTAGATTTCAAATTTTTTCTCTGCGATCGAGGCCCTGAGTTCTTTTTCCAGCAACAGTCTTTTATCTGCCGCCTCCTGCATGGCCGGATGGTAAAACGCTATCGTATTTCTGCCCTCTTCCTTGGCGCGGTACATCGCGGTATCAGCCTGTTTCAATACATCCGCCGCCGTCTCATCTTTTTCCGGAAACAGGGTTATGCCGATACTGGAGGTAATGGTGTGTTCATGGCCGTGCAGGTGGTAGCTGCCACTGATTGCAAACTGAACCTTCTGCGCCACATTCAGGGCCTGTCGTATGGCGCGATCCCTGCTGGAATATTCGCCCGTTATCAGAACAACGAATTCGTCGCCGCCCAGTCTCGCTGCTGTGTCCTCTTTTCTTATCACGGATCGCAACCGATCCGACAACTGGACGAGCAACTCATCTCCGATATGGTGCCCAAGCGAATCATTGAGGGTCTTGAAATTATCCAGGTCGAGGAAAAGCAGGCTCGCATACAGCTGCTGACGCCTGACCACCTCCAGTTCATGCTGGATACCTTCCAGCAACAGGCGGCGATTCGGCAATCCGGTCAATGGGTCGTAAAAGGCAAGGCGACGAATCTGTTCATCGGATTTTATACGCTCCGCGTTGGTGAGCACTTGCAGAAAGCGGTCGGCAATTTCCCCCGAGAATCGAATCTCATCGTCCTGCCACTCCCGCTTCTCGCCGATATGCTCAAAACAAACGACACCTCTGAGCTTTCCTCCAACACGTATCGGGCTGTCCAGCAAGGATGTAACTCCATGCGCCTGTGCATAGTCCCTCAGCTCGCTTGTCCTGTGGTCCTCGAACAAGTCAGAGACGGCAATAGATCGATCTCTCTGTATCTCTTCAAAATAGATGGGGATATCTTTGATTTTCAACGGCTCCGCCGCCCCATGCCGATCCGCATCCTTCTCGTAGAGATCGACCACCTCAAACTGATTTTGTTCGTCATCGATGAGCCAGATGCTTGCCCGCGCTACATTGATTACCTCCGCGGCGGTCTCGTTTATCATTTTTGCCGCCCGGCCAATGTCACCCTGGAACAGGGTGTCCTGCAAGGAAAGTCTGACAATAGCGGCATGTTGCCGGTTAACCCGCGTCACCTGTAATTCTTTAACGGCCTGATCCGCCTTGCGCTTCTCTATTTCCTGGCGCAGTTCCTCGGTACGTTCAATCACGCGAGTCTCCAGTCTTTCATGGGCATCGCGGAGCTTGTTCTGTACCTCATACAGTTTCCGGCTGCGCTGGTTAAACCAGTACGCCAGTTCACCGAGTTCACTTTGATCCGATATCGCCAGCAACTTATGTTCCGAATCTGTCGCTGCTGATAACAGCTTGAGTTGCTCCGACATCTCGGTAACAGGTCTGATGAGTATGCGTCTCACCAGAAAAAGAACGGCGGTCAGGGAAACCAGCACGGCAATAACAGTATAGGAAGCCAGGCTCCTGTAGATTACACTCGATGCTTCCGTCGCCCTGCTGGACGGCATAACAGTCACGATCTTCCAGTAGGTCTGCGGCATCTCGAACACAGCTGCAAAAGCTGGTTCGCCGAGCAGCAAGTCGTCATCGAGATGCACATGCTGAATTTCATGTTCCGCTGGCCCGGCCGCTTGCTGCAGATCGGCAAGAACTGCCGTGATCAATCGTGCTTCGTGTGAGTCGATCTGGTAGCTGTCCTCGGCTATGGTCTCGGCGAGGTCTTCGCGGTAAATACCCGCTTCTGTTGCGGTGGAAACAAGCCGATCAATGGCCTTTTTTACCGCCGCCACCAGCGGCTCGAATCTTGGCTGTTTTGAAGCCAGTTCTCCAATACCGATAAATTCCTCGGTGCGCCCGCCTTGATCGTCCGTACTGTATATTTTGGTCAGACTCTCGTCGGGAAAGGAGAGGAATTTGCCGTTGCGATCCACGGCAAAAGCATAGCCACCGAAAGAGCGGGAAACGTCCTCGAGAAAAGCGTGCAGACCCTCGAGCTTCAAATCGACGCTTGATACACCATAAAACAGTTCATCCCGGTACATCGGCACCGTAACAGTCACCATTGGTTGATAGGAATACGGGTCCATGTACGATTTGGACCAGAATGCCTCACCCTCCTTGAGATGCCTGGCCGGTACATACCACTCCTCATGGTGGTAACCGGGACCGCTTGGGTCATTGTAATCGTCGTAATATTGCAGCACCCCCTGGCTGTCCCGCCCCCAGAAAAAACTGCGGCGTTCGATCGCCGGATCATACTGGTAGGGCGCCGGCCATAAACCACCCCCGGCGATAAAGCTCTCCGACCCTTCATAGTTCAAAATATGTTCGATCAGTTTTTTGTTGAGGGCATCATCGGGCAGAAGTTGTTCCCCCAGGTTGGCCAGTGCCGTCGCCAGCGACTCAGCCAGCGCGATTCGACGGCCCAGTTCAGAAACAATGTTTTGCCCCGCCAGAATAACCTGTTCGTGCGCCTGCTTTTCCAGCAGGGGCTTTCCCACGGCCGAGAGGACGCCGAAAATGGCGCCAAAAATGAGCAGGAAAAAGACAATAAAGAGCGCGGAAACCCTGAACTGGAGACTGTTCCAAAAATATTTCATCAAATCAGCTTATCACTTATACTAATGAGTACAGAAGTTGGTCGACATAAGCTTTCTGGACACGCTGTACCCCAGGGCACCCTCTCTTGCTACGCAATTCACCTTGTGAATACATCCCTGTACGCTCGACGGCCGCGTCCATGCGGCCGACGGTCCCTCAAGCTTATGTCGACCAACTTCTGTACTCCTTAGTATGTATTGTTCCGGTTCCGTAGTTCCCTTTGGTTGCTGATTCCTGTGCTGACGCAGATAGACGACGGAATAAAGAACTGTTTTCAAAGGCGTCAGTCGATTTAGTTTATTTATCCGTCTCTATTCAGTGACGGAAACAGCGGATTCTTCCCTCTGCCGGTCCTTCATCTATCCGGCCATATCAAGGCACTTGTCTGTTACCTCAATAAGTTACAGGCACTGGTATAACTTTTGCCTCTGTACAACTCTGACGATACCCAAATTGTTTTGCAGTTTGGCTGCGTCATACCGTGTGTTTTTTGTACCCACGCACACCAGGTCATATCGGCCTGTGCGTAAATCGAGGAGGAGTTAATGAAGATGATATTTTCAAACCGGCGCATTGCCCCTTTGGCTGCGCTATCCCTTGTTGCATCGCTGGGAACGCTACTGTCGGCGCCTCTGGTGCATGCGGCAAGTTCCTATGTTGGGACCTGGAACGGTATATACCCTGGGTCCGGTTCAGCTGACAATGCCGACTGCCAGCTCTGTCACGCAGCCAGCACCCAGAATCTGAACCCCTACGGAGAAGCGATCTGCTCCTCGAATGCGGGAAACATTTCCAATCGAATCCAGGCTGTGGAGGCAATAAATTCCGATACCGATCCCACCGGTTCCGATAACCTCACCGAGATCATCGCCAGCACCCAACCGGGCTGGACGCCCGGTAACGTCAACCCGACGTATAACCGTGGTAACTGTAACGCGACCGGTAACGTTGAAGCGCCGCCCACGTCCATTGCGGGCGACATGGACCCGGTAGCAGGCAATCAGCCGCCGGTGGCTGATGCCAATGGCCCATACAGCGGCACGGTGAATGTACCTTTAACGCTCGATGGCAGCGCATCCAGCGATCCGGACGGTACCATTGTTGACTACAGTTGGAACTTTGGTGACGGCAATACCGGCACCGGGGCGAGCCCAACGCATACCTATATCACGGATGGCACTTTCACTGTATCCCTCACGGTGACGGATGACGCCGGCGATACGGGTACGGATGCCACTACGGCTACCATCGGCCTGGGTAACCAGCCGCCGGTGGCTGACGCGAATGGTCCGTACAGCGGCACGGTCGGCGTCGCCGTAAGCTTTGACGGCACCGGTTCCAACGATCCTGACGGTACCATCGCTTCCTATAGTTGGGACTTTGGTGACGGCAGCACCGGCAATGGGCCCAGTCCGACTCATACCTACGCCACCGTGGGTATGTTTAACGTGACCCTGACGGTGACCGATGACGCCGGTGCAAGCGATTCAGCCGGGACAAGCGCCGATATCGCCGAGCAACCGGTCAATCAGCCACCGGTGGCGGATGCCAACGGCCCGTACAGCGGCACAGCCGGTGTCGCCATCACGTTTGACGGCAGCGGCTCCACTGACCCGGACGGTAGCATTGTTGACTACAGTTGGGACTTTGGTGACGGCAGTACCGGCAGTGGCGTAGCGCCAACCCACACCTACGGCGCTGACGGCAGCTTTACCGTGACCCTGACGGTGACCGACGACGCCGGCGATACCGGGACAGCCACGACCACGGCCAGCATCGGTACGGGTAATCTGCCGCCGGTTTCGGACCCCAACGGTCCGTACAGCGGTACAGCCGGTCTCCCTGTGGACTTCGACGGTACCGGCTCCACTGACCCGGACGGTACCATCGTTGACTACAGTTGGGACTTTGGTGACGGCAGCA
>JAUXDG010000197.1 GCA_030618475.1 Gammaproteobacteria bacterium
CCCCCGAACGGACCAGCCACCATGGGAGAACCGCCGACGCCGATTTCGGTACCCGTGGAGACATTGGTGTTCACTACAGTATCTGCAATCAGCGGCAGTGTGCCACTGGGGTTGGTGCCCAGCGTGTTCGGACCGATATCCGTGGTGTTCCAAGTGGTCGTGTTGAAGGGGGATACCCCAATCGGGTCGCCAAAACCGCTGAAGGTCGCGTTGTTGCTGGCGGGCACAGTACCGGTGCCGGTGATGTTCTGGCTGACAGACAGACCGGCGCCCACGGCACCGAAGAAGCCAGAGGCATCCATCACGATGCTGACCGGAATGCCGTCGTTGCTGTTCCAGTTGAAGCCCATGTTGGTCAGGATCAGCGGACCATCTCCACCCACGCCGTCACCGATGGCTTGGAAGGCGATGGAGGTTGCCGACGCATTACCATTACCAAAGAAGGAAAACGCGGCGAAGGTTCCGGTACCTGCACCGGTGGCGGTATCAAACGTCGCACTACCTGAAACGTCAGTGCGTAAACCAAGGAAGCGGTCGCTGTCACCATTGAGCACCATGGAGCCGTCAGGGTTCAGCATAGTAAACAGACCGGTAAAGTCCATGCTGATGATGTCTGCGGATGCGCTACCCGAGACGCCCATTGCGCTGACGAGAGCAGTTGCGAGGGCAGTTTTCTTTAACTTATTCATAAATGTAACACTCCTCCAAAATATTTAAGAGTATATCGATCGATACGAAACACAAAAAAATTCCAGTCTACGCGTACGCTCAGAATTCAACCTGGAACGATGAGCCCCAAATCTCCAGAATCTCTCGTAATGAAGCAACACATGTGCCAAAAGTTACAACGCCATAGTAATCAGTGTGTTAAACTGCATTTTGTGACACGGCAGCGGCACGCAAGACTCCAATCTGTAAACAATTCCGACGCTTTAAGGCAGGATACAACACCCAAGCCGTTGATATTTTTACCTTAAAAAACAATATACTACGTATCTTCAACGGCAACTTCTAGTCGACCTTGCTGCCCTGTAAGACCTATCGACAGCCATCACCTGCGAATGCTTACGTTGAAGAGTATGGCTCGCATGGGGCCGGCCAGCGGCCTTGGCTGGGCCTGGCCCATATTCAAGTCATCGCACTTGACAAATTTGACCATGGGATCAATGATCCCTACCAAATTTCACCATGGTGCATTTTGAATACTTGCTGCCCGACCTGGCAAAGATACCACCTAGGGGAATTAACAAAATTAACTTTGGCCTCGTCAGAAGATACAATCGCCGCTCTTGGCGTATTTAAAGATTAGGCTACTGGCCAAGTTTTTTACAAGATTGCAAAGAAAACTGGGCATACCCAGATAAGCCACAGGGAACTTTTGGAGGAAAAGTTATGAAAGTGCTACCAAAGCGCTTGCGGGAAATCTGTCTTTTCTCGCTCCTGCTAGCACCTGCCGGTGCATACGCAACAAACGGTTACTTCATGATTGGATTCGGCGCCAAGTCCCGTTCCATGGGCGGTGTCGGTGTCGCCTATGCGCAGGACGGACTGGCCGCGGCCTCCAACCCTGCCGGAATGGCGTTCGCGGATGTCAGTTCCATGCGCGCCGATGTGGGTGCCGACCTGTTCAACCCGCCACGTTCGATAAGACAGGACAGCGCAGCCCTGGAAGCCGGGTTTCCGGGATCGGACTCGGGCGTAAATCACGACAGTGGATCGGACCTGTTTCTGGTTCCCAACATGGGCATGATCTATAAGTTCAACCGCAAGATGTATATTGGGATGTCCGCAATTGGCGCCGGAATGAGTACCCGCTATAAACAGGACGTACCGGGAAAACCGGGCTGTTTACATGGATCAACCACAGCCAACGGGAATCCGGACAATGGCGTGGGTAGTACCCTCTTCAACTTCAACTGTAATGCTGACAGCTATACCGTTGGTGCCGCGCTGTACCAGATGCAGGTGCTCCCGAGCATCGCCTACAAAGTAAATAAAAACCACTCCATAGGCGCCTCGCTTGCGCTAGCCGTGCAAAGTTTCCGTGCCTATGGTCTGGGCGCCTTCCAGGACCTGGGTTTCGCCGGCAGCAAGGAACACGTCAGCGGCAATGGCAATGACTGGTCCTATGGAGCAGGAATGCGCTTGGGCTGGTCCGGCAAGTTCTTCAAGCAGCGCCTGACACTGGGCAGCAACTACGCGTCACGCGTCTACATGACCAAGTTTGACAAGTACCGCAACCTGTTTGCCGAACGGGGTAGTTTTGATCTCCCTGAGCATTTCGCATTCGGTTCCGCCTTCAAGCTGACCGACAAACTGACCCTGGCGGCGGATGCACAACGCATCCTCTATAGCAATGTCCGTTCTATCGGCAACACCGGCCCCAGCGTCGAGGACCCGGGTGATCTGAACGTCAACGGCAGCTGCAAAGGTGTGCCCGATGACATCGACCCCGAAAACTGCAAACTCGGTGGCAATGACGGCATGGGCTTCGGCTGGCAGGACCAGTGGGTCTATAAAGTCGGCATCAACTACGACTACAGCACCAACTGGAGCTTCCGCGCTGGCTACAACTACGGCAAGTCACCGATCCAAGAGGACCAGGTGCTGTTCAACATGCTGGCGCCGGCAACCGTCGAACATCATGCCGCCGTCGGCTTCAGCTACCGGCCGTCAAATAACATCGAATGGTCATTCAGCGGCGTGCATGCCTTTGAAAACACCATTAAAGGGCCCTCGGCCTTCGGTCCCACCGGGGATGAAAACGTCGATAAAAACGTCGACAGTACCGCCATCTCCATGCGGCAGTGGTCACTGGGCGTCAGCTTTGCCTACAAGATGTGAGCGAATCCTTTTAGCAGGATGCTCCAGACAAACAATTTGTGATGCCCGGAAACGACACCGGCGCACAACAAGATAGATATTTTGGAGGAAAGGGTCATGTCTTTAGATAACCCACACATGTATTCCCGTTTACAAAAAACCGCGCTGGCAAGCGCAGTCACTATGGCGCTGGGTACCGCAGGCATCGCCTCTGCTGATCAGTACAGTTTCAGCTTTACGAATGCTGACGCAACCGATACAGCAAGTACTTTTCTTATGCTGCAGCCGGATGCCGGTATAGTCCTGAACGGTGATAGCGCACTCACGTTAGGTCTGCGAACACAGGCGAGCGGCACCTTAACCTGGGACACAGATACCGGCACCGGTACCATGGCTGTCGACCCCTTCTCCTTCTTCGGTAACGGCGTTGCTGCGGCTACCGCGATAACGCTGCAAGCTATCTCGGGTGGCAGTGGCAAGTTGATCCTGGGCAATATGGGTTTCAACTGGAACAACAACAATGGCATTCCCGTGAGTATCGTATGGGATGCCCAAGGCATGCTGGATGCCATAGCTGCCGGCGGCTTGAGCACCGGGAGCATTGTCACCGGTGGCGCAGTGCCCGCGGGTAACAATGCCTCATTCTTCAGTCAAAACATTCCGATAGGTCCGGCCCCTTTGGCGACGACCACCTGGGATACCACGGATATCGGTCCGAATACGCTGGGCACCAACCCCAGTGGTACGCTGCCGCTGGTTGCAGATACCGTGGTGAACACCAATGTCACCACGGGTAGCGAAACCGGCATCGGTGGTTCTCCCATGGTGGCTGGTCCGTTCGGAGGCAACAACTCCAACTTCGATTTCACCACGCTTACCGTCACCAGTTTTGCAGATACCACTCCACCCGTAATAACGCTCAACGGGACTGATCCGGTCGATATCAACGTAGGCGATACCTACAATGAAGCAGGGGCAAGCTGCACTGATGCTGTAGATGGAAATCTTGATGGCTCAGTAGTCATTGGTGGCGATACGGTCCCTGATCCAGCCACAGCCGGCGCTTATACGGTGACCTACAATTGCCAGGATAATTCACTCAATGATGCTACCGAAGTAACGCGCACGGTCAATGTTACGGCTGCCGGCACACCAGTAATCACCTTAATTGGCTCCACCCCGGTAACCCATGAAGCCGCAACACCGTATACTGATCAGGGCGCCAACTGTGACGATCCGGAAGATGGTTCTATTTCTCCGCTGAATGGCACCTTTACGCCGCCACAGGACTTCAGCAGCATCAGCACGGTTAACGAAAACGTGCCTGGTGCTTATACCGTCACCTACAATTGTACCGACACGGACAACATTACCGCGCTTCAAGTCGTGCGCGATGTTGACGTGGTCGATACCATCGGGCCGGACATTACCCTGGACCCGGCCTGTGGAACCGGTGCAAACGCGATTACGCATATTGCTGATGGAACTGACCCTACCCCCGCTGCCAGCGCTATAGATGCTGTCGACGGGACGGTACCTGTAACCCAGGGCGGCGATACGGTGGATCCGGATCCAAACTTCGGTAGTTCGCTCAGCATCACCTATAACCTGTCTTACACGGCGACCGATGCTGCGAGCAACTCAACCATCCAGGCCTGTCAAATAGTACAGGGCAATCCTGATCCGGTAGCTACCCTGAATGGCAATGCGACGGTCGTGGTTGCATCTGGCGCTGACTACACGGAAGAAGGTGCAACCTGTGCTGATTTCACCGATGGCGCGCTGCCGGATGCAACCCCGGATATGACCATCGATGGCAGCACACCGAATGGCACCTACACCATCACATATACTTGTGGGCCGAATACTCTCGGCAACACTGGCACCACAACCCGCACCGTTATAGTCGGTACCTCCTTTTCGGCCGCCTCCGACAGTGGCAGCAACTTCACCATGATTAATCCAAGTGGTGACTTTGTAGGCGGCGCGACCGACATATTTGCCAGCTGGGACGGCAGTATGTATACCACAAACGATCCGGCCAACCAGCCCGAAAACCTGTTCATGAACAGCGCCGAACCGCAGCCCTTCTTCGGCTTCCCGTGGTTTGCGCACGACGTTCGCGCTTTCGGGCCAGGCAGCTATACCTTTAACACTTCGCGCGGCAACACGCTGAGCATGGTTGTGGCCGAGGACCAGATCGGCGCGCACATGCTGTTCGACTGGAACAACAACGATGACATCGACGTTGCCCTTGTTTGGGATATCAACGCCGTGTTTGCCGGAGCGCCGGGTAAAGGTGACAATGGCGCCAAGGGTCAAACCTTTACCCTCGCTGTCATCGATACCGATGGCGATGGCAGCCCCGGTATCCCCGGCATCCCGATGGCTGACGGCCCGTTTGCAGGCTTCAACGCAAACTTCAACCTCAAGCTGACACCGCAGTACGCCCTGCCGGATACAACCGCGACTGCAGCCCAGGGGGTCAATGACCCGGCCAGCGGAATCGCCCCGACCACGCCTTCAGTCGTAATCACCGCAACGGTTGATCCCAACATCAACGGTGTCGCCAGCTATGCAGGGCCTTTCACCTATGACTGGAGCACGTCAGATGCATCGCTACTGGCCGTGGACGACGGGAACACCAGCAGTTCGACCTATACCTTCGATCCGACCACGCTCCCGGAAGGTGGCGCGACTGCACGCGTCAAGGCCACCGACGGTACCACCGGCCTGACCTCGACAGTCGAAGTACCGCTGCGTATCGCACCGGCGG
>JAUXDG010000027.1 GCA_030618475.1 Gammaproteobacteria bacterium
TAGGGCAGCGTGTCCAGTAATTCACCCTCAAGCTGCGGCAGATCCACAACCACCTGCTGGTACACCAGACCATTGGTGCCCTGGGCATAATAGCTTGCAGTACATCCGGCTGTTGTTCCGCTCTCACCCTGGGCAATATGCATTTCGGGAGGAATGTCTTCCAGGCCTACCTTGGGCAGGAGGTCCGGATCATCAAGCTGTTCCTGACGCGCCGCCAGCTCAAGCGCGCGACGCACAATGTCCTGCTTTTCTTCATCAGAAAGCTGCGCCTTTATCTCCTCCAGCCGTTCCGCTTCAGCCCGATCCCGGCGCGCAGAAAGTTCGCTATCCGGCACCATAGTCAAACGCAGGCGATGAGGGTTTTCCAGCAGGCGCTCGCGTACCAGTCTGCGAATATATTCGGGGTCCTGAATATTGTTACGCAACTCCTCGAGAACGGGGTCAAGGTTGAGCAGCGCCACCGGATCGCCGCGATGAATCGCGCTGGACAAACCTTCCAGAATCAGCTGTAAGCCATACGGGTAACCACCACCGGAGACTTCGCGTTGACTGAGTTCCAGTTGATGCAAAACCGCTTCAACCCGATCCCTGGGAATCCCCTGCTCTGCGACCTGACTCAATACGCTCAGCACCAGGTCTTCCAGGGCATCGGCCCTATCCGCTTCACTGCCCTCCAGACCACAGACAAAACTCATTTCGCGATTGGAGGCCTCGAGTCCGCACAGCGGCGAGGGTGCATTACCCAGAGCTGTCGTTTCCAGAGCGTAGCGTAACGGAGACGCACCGTCATCCAATAGAACCCCTTCCAGTAAATGAGCTTCCAACTGCTGCTTCAGGTCAGTACTCGGCCCCAGTAACCAGCCCATCACAATATGTGTTTTTTCCGCTGTCTCGCCGGCTTCATCAAAGGCATAACTTTCCTGGACACGGACCGGCGCCTGGTAGCGTTTTTCGTTGCCAACGGCAATATGGACATCGAGGTGCTCGAATCGAGACAAGGCCTTTTCGTGTATGCGCGCCTGATGCTCGGCAGCCGGGATATCGCCGTAGGTCATGAACACCGCATTAGACGGGTGATAGTGAGTTTTATAGAAAGCCTTGAGTTCCTGATAGCTCAAATCAGGGATATATTCGGGATCACCACCGCTGTTGTAGTGATAGGTTGTGCTGGGAAACAGGTATTTGGTCAGCGTCTGCCACAAGGTACTCACCGCCGAGCTCATGGCGCCTTTCATCTCATTGAAAACCACACCCTTGAACACCAGCTCGGATTCGGGATGATCAACTTCGGCGAACTCCACGCGGTGACCTTCCTGGGTAAAGTCCAGTTCGTGCAGGGACGCAAAAAACACCGCATCCAGATAGACGTCCATCAGATTGTTGAAATCTTTTTTGTTCTGGCTGGCAAATGGATAAGCCGTCCAGTCACTGCTGGTAAAAGCGTTCATAAAGGTATTCAGGGAACGCCGGATCATCATGAAAAAAGGATCACGAACCGGGTAGTGTTCGCTGCCACACAGAACCGTGTGCTCCAGAATATGGGCAACACCCTTTGAGTCGACAGGCACAGTACGTAACGCTACCAGGAACACGTTCTCCGGGTTAACCGCCGCCAGGTGGTAATGTGGCGCACCGGTGGCACGATGCCGGTATTCATCCACCACCAGTTTCAGGGATTCGATACGCTCGCTGCGTACCCAGTCAAATGCTTCGTGGGCCTCTGCTGGCGTTTGCTTTGGCGCCGCATCTCCGGCAACTGCGCTGCTCATAATGATTTGTCTTCCTATTGCTGTGAAGAATGATTCAGTCGGATTGTAGCGTGCTGCACGCACCTTTCGCCACGTTATGCGCTTCGCGCCCGGTTTTTCCCGGGAGCTGGTGCGTAAATTTCAACCGTGCGTTTCGCTGCCGGCTTATTGGATTGCCGTCTGACTGTTGCTACCGCTAGAATGAGCAACGTTTCTCCGCAAGCAAAAACCCAATGAAAATCGTCTCATTCAATACCAACAGCATTCGCGCCCGTCCACACCAGCTGCAAAAACTGGTGGATGAACACCAGCCGGACATCATCGGCATCCAGGAAACCAAGGTCCAGGATCAGGACTTCCCGCTGACTATGATAGAGGATCTCGGCTACCAGGTCGCTTTCCACGGCCAGAAAGCCCACTACGGTGTGGCTATCCTGTCGAGGCAAACACCGCTGGCAGTTCACAAGGGCTTTCCCCATGACGACGAGGCTGCCCAGCGGCGCCTTATTACAGCAATCTTTCCACTTGCCGATGGACGCTCCATGACGGTCTTAAACGGCTATTTCCCCCAGGGCGAAAGTCGCGACCATGCGCTCAAATTTACCGCCAAGAGAAATTTTTATCGTGATTTACTCGAACACCTGCAGCAGCACTATGATCCGCAACAAGCGCTGATCGTCATGGGCGATATGAATGTGGCGGCACTGGAGCTGGACATAGGTATCGGTGCTGACAATGCAAAACGCTGGTTAAAAAGCGGAAAATGCAGCTTTCTGCCGGAAGAGCGTGAGTGGCTGCAGCATCTGCTGGACTGGGGCCTGGTAGACACCTACCGTAAGCGGTTCCCCCACGTCGACAACGAATTCAGCTGGTTTGACTACCGCAGCCGCGGCTTTGAACGTGACCCCAAGCGCGGTCTGCGCATTGATCTGCTGCTTGCAACCCAGTCACTTGCTGACGTTTGCACCGATGCCGGTATCTCTTATTCCGTTCGCAGCATGGAGAAACCGTCGGATCACTGCCCCATCTGGACAAGCTTCGATATCCCATGAAATACTTGATATTTCATTGGGTTATGCGCTACTATTTCTGACTGAACGGTAACAGTATAATCAGCCTATGAAAGCATGGAAGTTTCAAAACCCATGGATGTTGCTCGTCATGCTGGCCATGGGGGCAGCGTCTTCGTTTACCCAGGCCACGCTGGCCGATCCTACTGTACATGATCCTCGCCTGTTTAAGGATCCCCAACCGCTGGTGACCGCAAGTATCGACGAGCTTATCCAGCAGCTGCGCGACAACGCCGAGCAGATACGCGAGGACCAGTCCATCGCCTATCAGATCAGCGACGAACTGATGGCGCCGCATATCGACTTTCCGCGCATAACCCGGCTGATCATAGGAAAATACTGGCGAACTGCCAGCCCCGTCCAGCAACAGCAACTGATTGAAGAGGTCAAAGCCCTGTTGATCCGCTCCTATGTCACGGCGATGACCAGCTACGTGGATGAAATCGTAGCGCTGGCGGAACAGAAGGGCATCAAATACATGCCGTCGCGCTACAAAACCGGTGACAAGAAAGCCTCGATACGCGCCACTATTGCCCTGCAAGGCGGACAAACGGCAGAGGTTCAATACCAGCTTTATTACCGGGGCGAGTGGAAAATCTATGATATTCGGCTCGAAGGCATCAGCCTGGCGATTACCTACCGCAGCAGCTTTGGTGAGCAGATAAAGCGGGATGGCCTGGACAAGCTGATTACTCAGCTTGCTGAGCGCAACAGCAAAGGTGAAGTTGAGCTCCCCGCTTCATTTGATTGAACGCAACACCCTCACCCCGGGCCACTACCAGCTGACCGCCCCTCTATTGGCCCGATTTATGCGTTATTCCTGTAAACATTCTCCGAATACCGGAAGGACAGGAAAACATGCATATCGTAGATCTATGCCGCGACCCTTATGGACAACTGTCTGCCGCCCGCAAGGCATTGCTGGAACAACTGCTGAATGCGCCGGATCGCCGCAGCTGGGAACGGGCCCGCGGACTGATAATCCGCGACGTACCCATAGTGACGCTGGAATCGGCAGTCAGATCGGTACGCAGGAATCCCGGCGCTGACAGAACCCCGGACCCCTTCACCCTGTACCGCGCTTTACGTTTTGCCGTGGATTACGAATCCGGCGGAGCAGAATCCGATTGTGGCGGCATTTGCAGGTAGTAACCCCGCTCCTCAATCTGCTGCATGACCACCACGACATCCGCCTGAGCCAGCTTGCGGCTTTCATCCAGTTCCAGGTCCATGACCTTTTCAAGCACGCCGAGCATCTGCCTCAGGCTACCCGGAACCCGCGTAAACTCATCCTCTTTTTTCACAAACAGGAAGTAGTCAAACTGCTTGAAGCTTTTGTAAACCACACATTGCATAATTCAGCGATCGCTATTGTGTAACTCCACGGTCACCGGCGTGCCCGACAACCAGCAGATAATCTGCAGCCTGGCTGGCACCCGTTGCCCCGCATGCTTTGACCAGCAGTGATCGTGCCCGCACAACAAGATCGGTAAATTCACCGCTGACTAAGCGTATCGGCTCAACCGCGACGGCAGCATTGTGGGTCTCCAGCCACTGTAACAGCACGTGCTCTTCAGGCCAGCCTGGACGGGGAATGTACAACAGGGGGGTAGCGTTCACAACACACTCGGAAACGGTGCCGTAACCGCATTTACCTAACACGGCATCACAGCTGGCGACAAGATCGGTAAAGCCGAGCCCCGTTTTCTCCAGTGGAGTGACATTCGGGTGCCGCACCTGCCAGCGTTCACTGACTAACCAGTGAATCCCCTGATCAACTGGCCAGTTCTCCAGTGCAAAACGTGTTTCGACACCACCTGGCGCGACCAGCACCAGCGATTGACCGGGATCCAGCCCAAGTTGCCGCATGAGATCATCACGTCGGCAACGCCCCTGTGCAGCGACAGGCCCGATTGACAGCCGATTATCAAGAAATGACATAGGCATGGATGGTTCGGGACAGAGGAAAACACGCGCACTCCGATAAGCCGATTCCATGCACCCGAGAACCTTTCGGGCTTCCTTGCGGTTTGCGAAATAATGGCGATAGATATCCGCCCAGTTCAGCGAACACAGTGCAGCCGCTGGAATAGCCGCCTGCCGCGCAGCAGCCAGGGTAAGGTAAGGAACATCAGCCAGCACCAGATCCGGTTCAAGCGACTCGAGTCTGCAGGCCTCCGCATCCACCCTTTGCTGCCAGTTCCGATGCAACGCCGCATAAGCCGCCGCACTGGCCTCAAGGTCTATGTCCAGCGCAGAATTCATCACCAGGCCAAAATCGGGCGCCTCAGCAATTAACTTGAAATCGCCCTGAATACGCCCCCTTAAAAAGGCCTCGGGCAGACTGGTCAGTATTGTTACCCGTAACGCCGGAAGCCGTCGCCGCAGCGCGTTAATAACGGGTGAAACCTGTGCAGCATGACCAAAGCCATGCGGAGTAATGGCCGCAAGCAGATGCACTAACTAATTCAGCGAACCAGGCCAGCGGCTTGCTGGTCCGCATGGTACGAAGAGCGCACCATTGGCCCACTGGCAACATGGCTGAATCCCAGCTTGTCAGCGGTTTCACGCAGGGATTCGAACTCATCAGGATGTACAAAGCGATCGACGGGCAGATGATGCTTGCTGGGTTGCAGATATTGCCCGAGGGTCAGCATCTCAACATGATGGACGCGCAGGTCCTGCATAACCTGCTCGACTTCTTCAATGGTCTCGCCCAGCCCCAGCATCAAGCCTGACTTGCAGGGAACCTTCGGGTGGTCCTGCTTGAACTGTTTCAGCAGGTCCAGTGACCACTGGTAGTCTGAACCAGGGCGCACTTTCCTGTAGAGCCTGGGGATTGTCTCCAGGTTATGATTGAATACATCCGGCGGCGCCTGGTGCAGAATTTTCAGTGCACGCTCCCTACGGCCACGAAAATCAGGCACCAGAATTTCGATTTTCGTTTTCGGATTGAACTCACGAACCGCCTGTATACAAGCGACAAAATGCTGCGAGCCTCCGTCGCGGAGATCGTCCCGGTCCACCGATGTTATAACCACATAACTCAAACCCATTGCCTTTATGGTTTGCGCCAGCTGTTGCGGTTCATTTGGATCCAGCGGATCAGGACGGCCGTGGGCCACATCACAAAACGGGCATCGGCGCGTACAGATATCACCCATGATCATGAAGGTCGCCGTTCCATGAGCAAAACACTCGCCTAGATTCGGGCAGGAAGCCTCTTCACAAACGGTATACAGCTGATTCTCGCGCAGCACCTTTTTAAGGCGCTGCACGGCGGGACCGGCGGGTGATCTGGCACGAATCCACGGTGGTTTGCGCAACGGTTTTTCAGTTGGCTCAATCTTGATCGGGATACGCGCAACTTTAGCCGCACCACGTTCATATTTTGTTTGTTTATCTGACATCTAATGATTCCGTACACTCACCGGTATTTAAAAAAGAGTCTTGATCTATTGTACAAGCATCGCAGTTTCAATCTGAACACACCGTGCATCCCAACTGCGCCGCCAGATAAGGCAGCCAGCTCTCACTCACTTCGTCGACGGACAGCGCGATTCCGAGATCTCTCAGCTGTGTCACTGCCAGGCCCTCGTAACCGCAAGGATTAATTCTCAAGAACGGCTCGAGATCCATATCCACGTTAAAAGCCAGACCGTGATAACTGCAACCACGCCTGACCCTCAACCCCAGTGCAGCGATCTTGGCACCATCCACATAGACGCCCGGGGCCTCACGACGCGCCTGCGCGGTAACATTCTGAGCAGCCAGCCAGTCAATCACTGACTGTTCCAGGGCCTCTACCAGCTGTCGTATACCGATACCCGGTCTGCGCAGATCCATCATGATATAGGCAACCATCTGTCCGGGACCGTGATAAGTCACCTGCCCACCTCGATCAACCGGTATCACGGGTATATCGCCGCAAGCCAGCAAATGTTCCGGCTTGGCATTCATACCCAGGGTAAACACCGGTTGATGCTCCAGCAACCACAGCTCGTCCTGTACCTCAGCGCTGCGCCGGTCAGTAAAACTCTGCATCCTGCGCCACACCGGCATATATTCGCAAACTCCAAAATGCTTGACGCGCAGCAGCGAAGATTGTCGTTTCTCTGTTATATTCGCGGCCATCAAAGCACCATTAAAACCGCTTTGCAGGCTGTCAGGCCGCGATAAAGATCGTCGAGTTGTCCGCGGCTGCTCACCCGAACAGTAAAAGTGACGGATAGATAATTGCCGTTCCGGCTTGCCCTGCTGCGCATGTTGTCAGTCTCGAAATCCGGCACATGGTGACGCACAATACCCAGCGCTTTAGCCTCGAATCCGGAATCACTACGCCCCATGACTTTAATCGGGAAATCACAGGGGAATTTCAACGGGCTCTCTGTTTCCTGCATAGGCATATCATAGAGCAAGCCGTGGGAAATTACCCCAGGGTCCAATGCTGCTTACTTATCCGCCCCGATCGAACAGCATTGAATTCAGCCACGCAAGACAGACCAATCAGCGGCCTTATTTAAGCGGTTCCCCTCACAAATTGAGTGGGTTATTTGGGCCTTACTAAGGAGTACAGAACTTGGTCGACATAAGCTTGAGGGACCGTCGGCCGCATGGACGCGGCCGTCGAGCGTACAGGGATGTATTTCACAAGGTGAATTGCGTAGCAAGAGAGGGTGCCCTGGGGTGCAGCGTGTCCAGAAAACTTATGTCGACCAAGTTCTGTACTCCTTAGTACATAGCCTGACCGCTTGCCCCAGGGCACGCGGTTAAGTCTCTTGCGTAGAGAGAGAGGCGGGGGGCTGCCCACTTGATCCAGTGAATACCCACTTTAAGATGCTGGTTACGACTTATACAGGCGTTTTTTCGGCACATCGACTTCATCTGCCAAAAATGTCTTCAGCCATTCAAGTGCATCCTCTTTGTGATGAAACATGCGCGTTGGATAGGGTGGCTTATGGAACATCATGAACATCTTCCCCATGGCGCGGGTGAAGGCTGATTTCACAACCACCGCCAGAGCAGTGGTCAGCGCAGCGGCTTTATCGGTGGAAACAAACTGCTGCGCGTCATAGTCTACTGAAGCCACCGATTCACAGTCAGCCAATATTGGCCGCTTGTCAGTGGTGATCTGGAGATGCTGCTCAAAGATCGACTCCATGACATCCATCGTTATATGGAAATTATCCGGGTATTTGATGCGAACTATGCCGTCTTCTTCCAGCCAGATTCTGGCGCCTGGATATCCCATGTAACTCTCTTGACTCATCTGATACGAAGCCTTCAAGTGGTTGACTTTTAGCACAGATTCGCTGCTATTGTAACCATATTGCCACGCCTGACAAATATACCGACTATTTTGTCAGGCTTGCAGCTTTGTAGTCATCTCACTACACTGTATATATTTACAGTATCCAGAAGCGGTATGCCCAGTACACCAACACCTGACTACGCCGAACTTCATTGCATCAGCAACTTCAGCTTCTTACGTGGCGCCTCTCACCCGGAGGAATTGGTAAATCGCGCACATGAACTGGGTTACACCGCCCTGGCGCTAACCGATGAATGCTCATTGGCCGGCATTGTGCGCGCGCATCTGGCTGCCGGAAAAGTGGGGTTGCCGCTAATTCAGGGCAGTGAATTCCGGCTCGATCACGCACTGCATCTGGTATTGCTGGCGACCAACCGCACATCCTATGGCGGCCTGTCAGCACTGGTCAGCCTGGCCCGACGCCGGGCTCCCAAAGGGGAATACCGGCTGCAGCGTGATGAGCTGTTACCTTATACACATGGCTGCCTGCTGATCTGGGTGAATGCAGAGCAATGCGATACCACCCGGGATACCGCCACCTGGATACACAAGCATTTCACAAAACGCGCCTGGATTGGCGTCACCCGGCAACTGGATGGCCGGGACCGACAACGCCTGCAAACCCTGCAAACTCTGGGACAGCAGTTTAATCTGCCACTGGTCGCTTGTGGCGGGGTTACCATGCACACACGCAGCCGCCGTCAGCTGCGGGATATACTCACGGCCATTCGTATGGGTGCACGCGTCCGCGACGCCGGCTTTGCCCTGCACGCCAATGGCGGACACTGTTTATGCAGCCGCACCAGCTTGAGCAGGCTATACCCGCAGGCTCTGCTCGACGAAAGTCAGCATATCGCCGGACTCTGCCGCTTTTCACTCGACGAACTGCGTTATGAATACCCAAGGGAACTGGTGCCCGATAACACCTCCCCCGGCGCCTGGCTGCGGCAGCTCACTGAAGCCGGCATGCACCGGCGTTGGCCGCAAGGCACACCTGACAAGGTTTACAAACTCATACAACATGAATTAACACTGATCACAGAACTGCACTACGAACCTTATTTCCTCACTGTATGCGACATTGTGCAGTTTGCCCGCTCGCGCAATATTCTCTGCCAGGGCAGGGGCTCGGCAGCCAATTCCGCGGTCTGCTATTGCCTCGGTATTACCGAAGTCGACCCCTCACGCATCGAAACCCTGTTCGAGCGATTCATATCCCGGCAACGTAACGAACCGCCCGACATTGATGTGGACTTTGAACACCAGCGGCGTGAAGAGGTTATTCAGTATATCTACGCCAAATACGGTCGGGAAAGGGCAGCGCTGGCTGCGACAGTGATTACCTATCGTCCTAAAAGCGCACTACGCGACGTTGGCAAGGCACTGGGACTCAGTCCGGACCAGCTCGACCGGCTCAGCAAAACCATTCACTGGTGGGATGGACAAAAGATTTCTGAAGAGCGGCTGCGCGAAGCTGGCTTTGCAGCCGACAATCCCACCATTCAGCACCTTATGCAGCTGGCACACCAGCTAATGGGTTTTCCGCGCCACCTGTCACAGCACGTCGGCGGCTTTGTCATCGCCCGCGATGCACTTGATCGTATGGTCCCCATCGAAAATGCCGCCATGCCGGAACGCACCGTGATTCAATGGGACAAGGATGATCTCGATGCCCTGGGACTGCTGAAGGTCGATTGTCTGTCACTGGGCATGCTGAGCGCCATTCACCGTTGTTTTGACATGCTTGATGCGCACTACGACATGCCATTGACTATGGACAGCATAGCGGCGGAAGACCCGTTGGTGTACGACATGATTTCACGCGCCGACACCGTCGGTGTCTTCCAGATCGAGTCCCGTGCGCAGATGTCCATGCTGCCACGCCTGCGGCCAGCCTGTTTCTACGACCTGGTCATCGAGGTTGCCATTGTGCGCCCCGGCCCCATTCAGGGTGACATGGTGCACCCTTACCTGCGTCGGCGACAGGGCATTGAAGCGGTGAGCTACCCTTCAGACGCCGTGCGTGAAGTACTGGAACGCACTCTGGGCATCCCCATTTTCCAGGAGCAGGTCATCAAACTGGCCATGGTAGCCGCCGGCTTTTCACCGGGCGAAGCCGACCAGCTGCGCCGTTCCATGGCACGCTGGCGCAAGCACGGCCAGATACTGGCATTCGAACAACGCCTGGTCGAAGGTATGAGGCAACGCGGTTACTCAGAACAGTTTGCCCGGCAGATATTTCAGCAAATCCTGGGCTTTGGTGAATACGGTTTTCCGGAATCACACGCGGCCAGCTTCGCATTACTGGTCTACGTCTCGGCCTGGCTTAAGCACTACTACCCGGAGGTATTCACCTGTGCCCTGCTCAACAGTCAGCCGATGGGATTTTATACCCCGAGACAACTGGTCGACGACCTGCGCCGTCACGACGCTGATGTGCGGGCAGTGGATGTTTGTTACAGCGAGTGGGAATGCACACTGGAAGAGAAAGAAGGAGACCGCTCCTGCAAAAAAAATGGCGGCAGACCCATTGTTGCCCTGCGCCTTGGCCTGCAAATGGTCAAAGGTCTGTCCCGCAGTGGCGCACAACGTTTACTCGACGCACGCAAACAGCAATCGTTGCGTGATACTGCCGACCTCGCCCAGCGTGCCCGCCTCAATCGCGGAGATCTGGAAGCCCTGGCTGCAGCCAATGCCCTGGCCTCCCTGGCTGGACACCGTTACCAGGCACGTTGGGCCTGTGCCGGTATCGAACCGGCAAGGCCGCTGCTGCAAGATATCACCATTGCCGAGGCCACGCCCCTGCTTAAAGCGCCCAGCGAAGGCGAACAACTGGTAGCCGACTACGCCAGCACCGGTCTCAGCCTCGGACGCCACCCTATGGCACTGTTACGCTCACGACTGATCCGCCTTGGCCTGCAACCCGCTCAACACCTCCACAGCTGCTCACACGGCAGCTTTGCACGCACCGCCGGCATTGTCACCGGCCGGCAGAGCCCCGGCAGTGCCAGCGGCGTGATTTTCATCACCCTGGAAGATGAAACCGGTATCATCCAGGTCATTGTCTGGCCGAAGCTGGCACAACAGCAACGCTGTATTTTATCAGGCGCAAGACTGCTGGTCGTGGCAGGGGAAGTGCAGCGTGAAGGGGAGGTATTGCATTTGATTGCAAAGCGGCTGGAGGACCACAGCCATTTACTGGGACGGCTGATCACCCGCTCCAGGGATTTTCACTGAAAACCTACCCGACCAGCTGGTTGAGATTGAAGATCGGCAACAGGATAGCCAGCACGATAATCAGCACCACAGCGCCCATCACCAGAATCAACACCGGCTCAAACAGACCCATGACCGCTGTAATCAGGGTTTCGATCTCACGCTCCTGGTTGACCGCCGCACGCTCCAGCATTTCTTCCAGTTTGCCACTGGCTTCACCACTGGCAATCAGGTGCACCATCATGGGCGGAAAATAACCACTGTTCTCCAGCGCCGCATGGATACTGGCGCCTTCACGAATCTTGCGCGTCGCATCCTCGACAGACTCCCGCATCGGAACATTCGACACGACCTCCGATGCAATGCGCAAACCGTCGAGCACGGGTACGCCACTGGCGGTGACAATACTGAAGGTACGCGCAAAACGCCCGGCATTAATGCCGCGTTCCAGACGCCCGATCAACGGCACTCGCAGTAAAAACTTATGGAAACGACGCCTGGGACCTTCTCTACGTAATAGCCAGGCCATACCGGCACCGGCCGCCCCAATCCCCAGCAACATCAAAATACCGTAATTGCGCAGGAAATCGCTCATGGCAATCAGCGCTTTAGTCAGCCCGGGCAACTCCTGACCGATATTATCAAACACCTGCACCACCTGCGGTACAACATAGGTCATCAAGCCGACAACCACACCGACGGCAACCAGTGTCAGCAAGGCTGGATAAAACAGCGCCAGCTGAATTTTGGACTGCATCTGCTGGCGGCTTTCTGTGTAATCGGCAAGACGTTCCAGTACCACATCAAGGTGACCCGACTGCTCACCCGCCGATACCGTGGTACGGTACAGCTCAGGAAATACGTGACTGAAATCACCCAGTCCGGTTGCCAGGGTATGCCCCTCCATGACGCGCGAACGCACAGCCAGCAACATACTTTGCAGACGTGGTTTTTCGGTTTGCTGTGCAGCCGCCTGCAGGGTCTCTTCAAGCGGCAGGCCGGCACGAATCAGGGTGGCCAGCTGACGGGTAATCAGGGCAAGATCCGTCGCACTGACGCCACGACGGATTTTGATTTTACGCTGCCTGCGGGTACTGCTGGTTTCGCGTTCACTGGATTCCTGAACGTCGAGCGCTATCCAGCCCTTGTCGCGCAGCTGCTGGCGCACCTGACGCGCGGTATCGCCTTCCAGCACGCCCTTCTTTTCTTTACCGCTGCTATCCAGCGCGACGAATTCAAAGGCACCCATACCGATCTAGCCCTGCCTAGCCTTCCTGGGTGACACGCAACACTTCTTCAACTGTCGTTTCACCCGCCAGCGCGCGCCGCCAGCCATCCTGACGCATGCCGGGAGAATACTGTCGTGCATAGGCTTCAAGTTTCTGCTCACTGTCGCCATCATGAATCCTGGTGCGCATCTCGTCGTCGAGTTCGATCAGTTCGTAAATACCGGTGCGCCCTCTATAACCGAGATGGTTGCATTCAGTGCAGCCAACCGCTCGATACAAGGTGGGCGGATTAGCCGGGTCGACACCCAGTGCCATACAATCAGCCGCCGACGCTGTGTAGGGCTCTTTGCAGTGACCACATAACACGCGCACCAGCCGCTGCGCCAGCACACCGACCAAACTGGAGGACAGCAGGAAAGGCTCAACGCCCATATCGCGTAAACGCGTCACCGCCCCCACCGCGCTGTTGGTATGCAGCGTCGAGAATACCAGGTGACCGGTCAAACTGGATTGCACCGCAATCTCCGCTGTTTCCAGGTCACGAATCTCACCCACCATCACCACATCCGGGTCCTGACGCAGAATAGCGCGCAGGCCACGCGCAAAACTCATTTCAACCTTGGTATTCACCTGGGTCTGGCCGATACCGTCGAGGTAATACTCGATCGGGTCCTCGACTGTCATTATGTTACGGCGCTTGTTATTGAGCCGTTCCAGCGCAGCGTACAGGGTGGTGGTTTTCCCCGAACCGGTGGGGCCGGTCACCAGAATGATGCCGTGTGGTTTCTGGATCATTTGATCGATAGCGTTTCGGCTTTCCGTGGCCATCCCCAGATGTTCCAGATCCAGTCGCCCGGCTTGTTTGTCCAGCAAGCGCAATACCACGCGCTCTCCGTGTCCCGATGGCAAGGTGGATACACGTACATCGACGGCACGCCCGGCGATGCGCAGGGAAATACGTCCATCCTGTGGCAACCGTTTCTCCGCGATGTCCAGCTTGGCCATCACCTTGATACGCGATACCAGCAATGGCGCCAGTACACGTTTCGGCTCCAGAATTTCGCGTAACACGCCGTCGACACGAAAGCGCACCACCAGTCGGTTTTCGAACGGTTCAATGTGAATATCCGAGGCGTTTTCCTTAACCGCTTCGGTAAGCAGAGCGTTTATCAGGCGGATAATGGGCGCATCATCCTCGCTTTCCAGCAGGTCTTCGGTTTCAGGCAACGCCTGGGCCACCTGGAACAGGTCCATGTCATCACCCAGGCCCTCCATCATCTGCATGGCTTCGTTGGAACCCTGCTCATAAGTGGACGCCAGCAGTGCCTCAAACTGCCCTTCATCGACTTGACGCAGTTTCAAGGGGCAAGCCACGAAGCGCCGTAATTCGACCAGTGCCCCGGGATCCGCTTCGGGGCTTAATATGACATCGGCACAATCATCGCGAAATTCCGACACCAGCATGCCATGCCGTTTGGCGAACATAAAGGCGGGACGCCGATAGCGCGGACCCGCCGGCTCAGTCACCGGCGCCTCGCTGACGGTCTCCATTTCGCTATCAGTCATCTTCGTCTAAACCTGTCGCAGTTCCTGTGGCCTGGGCGGCCGGTGTGTGCTCAAACGGCGGCGGCAACTCCAGCCTTTCTTTCATATCCGACAGATGAGGTGCTCCCTTGCCTGACATCAAGGGCACTCCTTCCGTATCCTTCTCAAGCTGCAGGGCACGGATATAGTTGTATTTTTCGGCAGTGTAACGATCCGCCTTGGCGTTATCCCGCAAGATCACCGGGTGCAGAAAGACCATCAGATTTACTTTCTGGCGGTTGACGCTCTTTGAACGGAACAATACGCCGAGGTAGGGAATGTCGCCCAACAGGGGCACCTTCTGTTCGCTCTCGCGTACCTGGTCTTCGATCAGGCCGCCCAGTACCACGACATGATTATCATCAACCAGTACATTGGTCTTGATGTTACGTTTGTTGGTAATGATATCGACCGCCTGAGCGTCATCGGAAATAGTCGACACTTCCTGGGTAATTTCCATCATGATGGAATTACCTTCGTTGATTTGAGGTTTGACCTTGAGCGTGATACCCACGTCTTCACGCTGGACGGTCTGAAAAGGATTGACCGATCCCTGGGCGGCGCCGGTACTGGTGAATGAACCCGTCACGAAGGGCACGTTCTGACCGACGATAATTTCGGCCTCCTCGTTGTCCAGGGTCACCAGCGAGGGCGTGGACAGAATATTCACGTCAGAGTCGCCTGCCAGGGCATTGACCACAGCCGCAAAATTCAGGCCGTCACTGCCCAGCCTGCCCACGCCGAAAGACATACCGGGTGTTAATCCAACCAGCTCACCATCGAGTATCCCCTGTCCAATATCAACAAGATTGGTACCGGTGTTGGTGAAATTGGTTCCACCGAGCGGGGTGGTCGATCCGGAGAAATCAAATAGCGCCCACTGAACCCCGAGTTCACGCGCCCTGGCCTCACCGACTTCGGCGATGATGGCATCCACCAGCACCTGGGCGCGGCGGATATCGAGCTGCCGGATGACACTTTCAAGCGAGCGCATCAAGGCCGGTGGTGCAGTGATCACCAGGGAATTGGTCGCTTCATCCGCCTGAATATCCAGCTGCTTGCCCCTGGCGGACGCCGACGCTGCGGGCTTGCCCTTGATCTCCTCGGCCTGGGATTCACCCACGCCGGTCAACACCTCGACCAGGTCTGCCGCCTTGGCGTATTTGAGGTAAATGACTTTGGTGTTACCCCCTCGCTCCAGCGGCGTATCCAGATGCGAAATAATGGCGCGCAGGCGCAATCGGCTGCTGCGGTCGCCACCCAACAGCACACTGTTGGTTCGCTCGTCAGCCACCAGCGTCTGGGCGCCGGCAGGCGTTCCTTTGCCTTTAGCCTGCTGACCCCGGCTGATGGCAGTGAGGATACGCACGACCTCCGCTGCCGATGCATACTCGAGACGGATCACTTCAATCTCACTGTCACTTACTTTGTCGATACGGCGAATAATACTCACCAGGCGCGACACGTTTTCTGCGCGATCGGACATAATCAGGACATTGGTTGCCGGATAAGCCGCCAGGTGTCCCTGCTGGGGAACCAGTGGCCTGAGAATGGGGACCAGTTGTGCCGCCGCGACATTATCGACCTGCACCACCCGGGTCACCATTTCATCACCGCGCCCGGGCGCGTCATCACCGACGCTGGGAATAGCATCCTGCTTGGCGCTGACATCCGGGAGAATCTTGATCACCGATCCGCTTGGGACTGCGGCAAAACCGTGCACTTTCAAAATCGACAGAAAGACCTGGTAAACCTCGTCACGGTCCATGGCTCGTGACGAAATCACCGTCACCTTGCCCTTTACCCGAGGATCGACAATAAAGTTTTTACCCGTCACTTCGGCAACGGTTCCGATCAGGGCATTGATATCCGCATCTTTTAAATTCAGGGTGATGGTTTGTGCCAACAGCGGGCCTACCCAGACCAGGCACAGCATGCATAATCCGCGCAGCCAGTGCTTACGTTGATTGATCCGGGAATCCACTTAAACCTCCACTCCTGTGTTACGGCAACGACAGACTCAGGGACGTTTCCTGCCCGCCCCTTAACAAGGTCACATCAACAGTATCACCGTTACCGAGCGCCCGCATGGCCTTCATACCACTGGACGGCGAATCAATTTGCACACCATTGATCGCTGTGACGATATCACCGGACTGCAGGCCCAGTTCGTTAAAAGCTTCCGGCTGCCTGCCCGCCTTCAATTTGAAACCGACAAATTTGCCATTTTCACGGTGTGGCGCGGCTTGCACATAATTCATGAATGACGACGGATTCCGCTTGATTTCCTTCCTGTATTTCTGAAACGCCGCCGCCTTGCCGGGACTGCCGGCAGACCTTGCCGGCGTCGCACTTCGGTTGCCCGCGTCACCCGGACCAGAGAGCGCGCGTTGCTTTGGCAGACGCAAGGTTTCAAAGCGCCCGTTACGTTCGAGTATGATGCGGTCAGGATAGATCTCGGACAACTTGGCACCCCCCGGCAACGGGTCACCCACCGCATAATTCTCTTCCTTACCCTTGGGATCACCCACAATAGCACGCCCACCAGTGCTTTCTTCAGTCGCAAAGACACCACGCAGTATCAACTTGAGACGCGTATCCGGTGCCTCAAGCACCTGTTTCTTCTGTGATTTTTCTTCACCGACAACCCCGAACAGGTGCCAGTCGGCAATCTGCCGTTCGTCGATACGCGGCGGCTGCCGCTTGACTGCGGGTGCAGCCGTTACCGCCTGTTCTGTTTGCCCGGCCTCAGGGACCAGCAGCCAGGTCAGCTCCGCCGATAGCCACGCCAGCCAGATTATCAACAGCACATTAACCAGTTTGCTGAGCTGAGCAATCCGTTCCGGACGGAACCAGCCCTGTATTGCAGATTGTGAAATGGCAAGGCTAACCATCGCTCTTTATGAATTCACCATATCCCTGAGTCAGTAACCGCGGCCGGCTGACAAAGAACTTAAATGCCCAACGCTAAGATCTTATTTTATCAATTAGTTATGATAAATCATCCTCAAGAGGCCGATTTTCGCCGCCTGGCGCCATTCCGGGGACCTCCACGCCCTCCATGACGTTGTTTTTTAGATAATTTATTCCTGGGCCTTGGCACCGGCGGCGCTGGCTCGATCATCATATCGGCGTCGATATGCTGCACTGGAATGGCTTCACCGATAAAAGCCTCAATATCGGGCAAAGAATACACAAAGCGCTCACAGGCAAAACTTATCGCATCACCGTCTGCACCCAGGCGCGCGGTACGTCCGATACGGTGCACGTAATCCTCAGCATCCTGGGGAAGGTCGTAGTTGAACACGTGGCTGACATCAGGAATATGCAGACCGCGCGCGGCCACATCGGTCGCCACCAGAATATCCAGTTCTCCATCCTGAAACTGTTTCAACAATGATTGACGTTTTTTCTGCGGTACATCACCCGACAGTATCGCCGACTTATGTCCGTTGCCTTCCAGGTAAGCCCACACCTTCTCGGAGTCCCGCTTGGTATTGACGAACACAATACTGCGGTGTGCATCCATGCGGCCCATCAAACCCAGTAACAGAGGAATCTTGTCCTCGTTGGAGGTGTGATACAGCACCTGTCGCACGTGCTGGGCTGTGATCTGTTCAGATTCAACCTGTACCAGCTGTGGGCTGTTCATATGTTCATAGGCCAGTTCGTTGACCCGTAACGACAGGGTGGCTGAAAACAGCAGCCCCAGACGCTGTTCTGGCGGTGGACAACGGCGTAACAGAAAGCGCACATCTTTAATGAAGCCCAGATCGAACATCCTGTCTGCCTCATCGAGCACCACTACCTGTGCCTGACGCAAATCAAACACGTGTTGCTTGAAGTAATCGATAATGCGTCCGGGCGTACCGATCAGCACATCAACACCTTTGGCCAGCTGTTTACGCTGGCCGTCGTAATTGGTACCTCCATAGGCCAAGCCAAGCTGCAAGCCGGTATATTGTCCGAGTTTTACAGCATCCCGGTGAATCTGTATCGCCAGCTCACGGGTTGGCGCAAGTATCAGCGCCCTCACCTGTTGGGGCTTACGCTGCTCATCGGCGGCATGACGCAGCAGATAATTAAAGGTCGCAATCAGAAAAGCGGCGGTTTTACCTGTGCCCGTCTGTGCCTGACCTGCTACATCCTGTCCCTTCAAGGTTAGCGGTAAAGTCTCTTCCTGTATTGGCGTGCAAGCTAAAAACCCTGCCTCTTCAATACCTTG
>JAUXDG010000161.1 GCA_030618475.1 Gammaproteobacteria bacterium
CCCGTCGGCGCTGTAGCGCTGCGCGTAGATGCCTCCAGAATCTCCATCCTGCTCGAAACTTTCCCAGGCAATGACGAAATCGCCATCAGCGTCGAGGGCAACGGCAGCGTTAAACTGAAGATTCGCTGTGGTGGTATTGACTCGGAACTCGCCACCCTGGGGCGTGCCGTCGGCGCTGTAGCGCTGTGCGTAGATGCCCGAGGCATCTCCATCCTGCCCGAAACTTGCCCAGGCGATAACGAAATCGCCATCAGCGTCAAGGGTGGCGGAAGGATTACTTTGGGAATTCGCTGTGGTGGTATTGACCTGGAACTCGCCACCCTGGGGTCTGCCGTCGGCGCTGTAGCGCTGCGCATAGATGCCGTCACCAGATCCATCCTGCTCAAGACTTCGCCAGGCGATAACGAATTCCCCACCAGCATCGACGGCGACGGACAGTGAATCTTGGCTATCCGTCGTGGTGGTATTGACCCGGAACTCCGGCCCCACGTTACCGATTTCTGCTAAAGTAATGCTGGCATCAAAGAGTACTGCTTCGCTCAATCTGTCAAAGTCAGTAGGCCAGCTGCCATCAATGGCCTCTAAAGCAAAAACGTTATTTCCGACAACGAGCTTATCAGTAAACTCTACATCCTGAATAAGCTCGGCAAATCCACCATCATGATTAGCCTCCACCAGCTCTCCGTTGACGTAGAAGTCGTAGTCGTCATCAACATTAATTCTTGCAGTGCCCAGCTCAGGTGCAGCACTCAGATTGAATATACGCCTGAAGAAAGCCCTGGTTACCCCGTTTGAGCCATCCGAAAGATTGCCTGGATCATGCCACATATATAACGCTGTGGTCCCGGGTATTAGTGGGGGATCATTGGGGTTCGGGTAGGGTGCGCGTGCAGCAGCCCATGAACTATCATCGAAGTCCACACTTTCCCACCCTACAGGACCTACGTCACTTGACTTCCAAGTGGCGTCACTAACGATGGACATGGTATCAGCTGCCAAACTTGCTGAAACAGCAAGCGATAATGCTAGAAAAACAGCTAAAAACATTCCTTTCATGTGTGTTACTCCCTCGTCAGCGCCACCTGAATGCTCGCGGTAAATATGCCATCGACCAGCAGTACCCGCGGCACTAAACGCAGCTCGGGCGAGATTACACCGTGCCGGTTTTTCGATTGGTATCAGGTTTCCGAAAGCTGAAACGGTGCAGCCCGTCACAATGATATCCTAATCCTGTCCAGTCCTCATGTACGGTCCGTTGGGGATCGAGTGAAGTCTGCATAGCCTTGCGGTTGTGGTGGTCCCCTGAATCCCAGCCCCGGCCAGCTGGCCGGATTGCTGTAATAAAAGAACAGGGCATCGTCGCGGGTTGCATCGAAGAACACGCGTGCCAATGACCGCTCAGGCGAAGCCTGGGCCACCGACACGATCGCCTCCCGGTCAGCGGGTGGCAGCGCCGTGTAACTGTCGGCGCCGCGCTGGCGTGCCTGCTCGTCCAGCCACTGGCCGCCGCGTTTCAGCAGGTATTCATAGTCAGCGTCATTTTTCGCCTTGGCAACAATCTGGCTATCGACACCTAACGAGACGCCCCCCGGCGTTTCGTCGTCAGGGATGAGTGTGTCGACATAGGCAGGAAACGATTGTAATGAATCCGTTTTCTTCGCCCTGGTGTCACCATCCCCAGCCAGCAATTGACGGCTGCGGGCCAGCAGCCACAAGACTGCGGAACGGATTAGGAAACGACGACGCGTCAGTGGCATCTGCTGTTATACAAGAAGTAACTGTTTGTCATTGTCACGATCGCTCCACGGTACTGTACCGACGTAGCTGTAGATAGCGAATGCTGTATCCTGGTAATTCTACCCAGTTCGCAATCGTTGCTCTATACTCTGGTCTCGGTTCACGCATAATGCAAGCTATGAGACGCTTTGCCGCTGCATACAGAGTTAAGTACTCATGCACGTTTTTTTCATTAACGCGCGCTACGCCCCTGAACGTATCGCCGGGCCGGCGTTCACAACGCAATATCTGGCGGAACAGCTGGTTCGCGTAGGTGACCAGGCGACGGTTTTCTGCCGGACTGAACGTTCCGGGGTCGTTCGGGAGGTGCATGACGGCGTCAGTGTCGTGCGCGTCGGTCTGGATGTTTCCACGCCGCGGCTTGCCCAGGTCCTTGTTGATGCCGTGAACTTTTTTCAGCCAGATGTTATCCACACACTATTTCCACGTGATATCCCTATAGGGCTGTTATCCTCGATTGCTGCGGAGCGGCGTGTGCCAGTGGTGCAAACGCTGCTCTCCTTTTTTCTGCTGTGTGCGCGAGGATCGATGATGCGTAATGGGCAGATGTGCACCAGCCAATGTGTCGATTGCCACGCAGCGACCTCCGGGCAGCGCGATTTCGCGGAGCGGGTCGCTGCTGTCGTCGGTATCAGCCGCTTCATGCTGGATCTTCATCAGCGCTACGGCCTGTTCCGTTCGACACAGGTGAAGGAGGTGATTCACGACGCCTACGAACCGCCTTTATTGCATACTGCCGTTCCACCGCAAGGCAGTACGTTGCGCCTCGGATACCTGGGCCGCCTCGTTCCCCAGAAGGGGGTGGAACTGCTCCTGAAAACACTGACGACGGAACTCGCTGACCGGGACTGGAGTCTGGTTGTGGCCGGTAAGGGTGATGCCACATACGAAATGATGCTAAGACGCAGCTACGCTGATCCGCGGATCCGATTTGTCGGTTTCGTGGAGCCGCGCGAGGTGTTATCACTAATAGACGTATTGGTTGTACCCTCGCTATGGGAAGAGCCGCTCGGGCGGGTGTGGCTGGAAGCCTATGCGCATAGTATCCCGGTGATTGCCTCTCATCGCGGAGGCATGCCTGAAGGCATCGAGGAAGGGAAAACCGGGTTTCTGTTCGAACCCGAGAGGCCGGGTGAGCTTGCAGAGGCTATTGTCAGCGTGCTGGACATGCCGGATTTACTCGAAGCGATGAAGGCGCACGCCCTCGAGAAATGGCGCGGAGAATTCACGCCCGGGGCAATACTGGGCCAGTATCGCGAAGTGTACGATGCCGCCCTGTCGCGTGGCCGTGCATGAACCACCGATAGCGGCACAAGCTGTTCAGTACATGCGCGTACTTTTCGTAAACACCCGCTATCCGCCAGAAGGGCGAGCCGGTCCGGCCTTTTCTGTCCGATATATGGCCGAGCAACATGTCCGGGATGGCAGTGCTGCAACGGTCGTCTGCCGAACTGATCGCCCAGGGCTCCTTCGAGAAACGTGTTCAGGTGTAAACATCCTTCGGATTGGCACCAATTTTTCGCCCCAGCAAGTTCTTGCGATCTTTGGTCAGGCGCTGAACTATTATCAGCCGGAGATCGTTCATACCAATCTTTTGATGCAGATGCCGGTTAGGGTATTGGGACGGTTTATAAAACAGTCCAGCCTAAAACTCGTTCATACGATCAGGGAGTTCTCGCTTCTTTGTCCGAACGAACTGATGCGCAGCGGCAGTGTATGTAACGAGCAATGCAGTGAGTGTCGAGATGCGACCAATCCGCTGAGAATATTCGCCAACAGCGTCGACGCAGCCGTCGGCGTAAGCAGCTTCATGGTCGATATCCACGACAGCATGGGCGTGTTTCCACCGACAACAATCAAGCGCGCGATCCACAATGCCTACGATCCACCTCATCAGGTAAGAGCGCCGGAAGCCGTAGGTTTGCCACTGAGGTTAGGATACCTCGGACGACTCGACCCAATGAAAGGGGTGGAATTGCTGCTGGCAACTTTGTCCACCTCGCTCAAAAACCGTGACTGGACGATATTAATAGGCGGCCGTGGCTCGGTGGCAGGAAATAGTTCACCGGAATACGAGGCGAAGTTGCGCAAAACCTACCGAGACCCGCGGATACAGTTCCTCGGTTTTCTTGATCCAGCTAAATTGTTGTCAAAGATTGACGTCCTTGTTGTGCCATCAATCTGGCAGGAGCCCTTCGCCCGCGTCACCATTGAGGCCTATGCTCATGGAGTCCCAGTGATAGGGTCTCGGCGCGGGGGTATACCTGAGAGTATCGAGCATGGAAAAACAGGGTACGTATTCGATCCCGAAACACCTGGCGACTTGGAGAGGGCTTTGCTCAACATACTTGACAACCCGCTACAGTTACAGGCGATGAAGTCGAACGCCCTGGATAAATGGCGTCGCGAATTTACGCCGGCCGAGATCATGCGACAATACAGGGAGGTTTACTCAGCCGTCTAACCGTCGATCATCGGCGGCCGCGGTGGTCAATACTTGACCTGATCGTCCTTTCCGCCGCTTATTGCGTTTTCCGGGCGCAGCCAGTAGCTGAACTCCGGTGTGCTGACAGCTTGCCGGGCAGCTTCCTTTTCGAGATTAAGAATATTTGGGCGTTGCACACCGTCCAGCATGCGCACGTCGTAGATCTCGGTACAGCCGGCGGTGAATTCGAGTGTGCCTACCCACTCGCCACTGCTCAGACTGACCACGGCGACACCGCACTTGAGTTTTTCGTGTTTCTCCTGAACGGGCATGCCACCAAAGATATTGGTCTCGCGGATCTTGCACATGCCGATGAGAGCATGGTTACCGCTAAAGCAGAGCCCACGCAGGTAGGCCGGCAATGCACATACGACTTCGGTGTCGCCGCAGTTCGGGTCGACTTGCAGCAATTCTCCGGTGCCCGAGCTCAGTACCCAGAGTTTACCCTGGTACCAGCGCGGAGAATGCGGCATGGCCAGGCCACGTAAAATGACTTCGTTGTTAGCGACATCCATGACAATTCCGCCGCCCAGTTTGCCATCGCGCCAGCCCGCGACATGGTCGGTTTCCCCCAGCGCGGTGATCCAAGCGGGCTTGTTATCCTTCAAGGCCAGTCCGTTCAGGTGGCAGCGGTCTTCCGGGACAATAGCGCTGATGAAGGACGGTTTCCACTGTGGTACAAAATTATAGTCATGACTGAGGGTCGCGAGGCAGCTGAAACGCGTGGTCGCCATCCACAATTCGCCTTCATTGTTGAGCGCCAGATCATGAATATTCAGGTCGGTCGTGAAATAGCTGGTTCGAGGCAGATAAAGTGCGTCGTAGCGCGCCGGCTGGTGCGGAAGGTAAGATGGCGCGAGCAACGGATCGTTATGAAAAAAAGTAATGGCCTCACGCGTGGCCAGGACCAGGCGGTCGCCTTGAACATCGAGTCCCATGGGTTTTTCGAAGTGTCTTGGCAACAGTTGCAGCTGGTTCCCGTCCCAGCCAACCAGCAGCAGCTTACCGGCCTGATAGGTCGATACCGCCAGGCTTCCACCGCTTTGCGCCAACCAGCCAGCAAATCCGTTGTCCGATTGGCAGGCTATTACGTTTGCTGGTTGAGCCTGTTGGGCGCGAACAGTCAAAACGGCGTGCCGTAGCCGGAAACATGGGGGCGACTAAGTTTCTCGAACACCACATAATGGCGAAAGCTTATATTCGATGGTCTTTGGCTGAGCTTGTTGTTTTTCGGCCCGCCTAACATCAGCATTTCTTCCTTCGGCGCAGCGCCAGGAACAACAAGCCAAATGTCTCCAGCCAGCCCAGTCCGCCGGCCGTGGCCCGATTGCCTGCCAGGGTGCAACCGCCACCTGAGTTGCCGGACGTTGTCGTCGGCTCCGGTGCGGCTGCCGGACTGCTGGGGCTCTCGTTCGAAATGACGGGGACTGGATCCGGTTCCTCCGCGACACTGTCCGAACTGGCGGCGGTGGTGACACTGAAGGTGTCCGTTATACCGCCAATCACCAACGTGGCGTTGGTGGTCGTCGAAAATTCGGACCATGACGTCTGTCGCACGGTGACCATGGCATCGTTGGCTACAGTCCCAGCCTGATCGGTAAAGGGGCCTCCATTGATACTGTAGGTCGCGCCCGATACGCCGAGCAGTGATATCGAGGCAGGTGCATCGATACCGATCACGGTGATGGGATCCGAAGTGACCACCGTGTTCGGTGCGACATCCGGCGCGTCGATAAAGTGGAACTGTTCGGGCTGCGTATCGGGTGACTTGACACTTGTGGATTCACTGTCCGTGTTGTTGGCCACGTCAGCATCGACCTGGTTACCGGTCACGTTCACACTGGTCGTGATATCGGCCGCCGCCGGTGCTGTGGTCTCAAAGCTCAGCGTCAGGTCGGCGCTGGTGACCGTGGTGGGCAGCAGGGTGCCGGAAAAGGCGCAGTCGACCTGCCGGGCGGTGCGGGCAGTCTGTGTGCAGGTCCAGTCAGTGCCGCTGAACGCATCCAGACTGACCCCTTCGGGCAGGGTGTGGCTGGTGTTTATGCCGGTGCTGCTGCCGATTGTGCGGTCGATGGCGGGCACGCCGGTGGGCGTCACGATCGGGTGATTGTTAGTCACGATGAAGGCGTAGTTCAACAGACCGCCGGGGTCGACCGGGTCCAGGTCATCGGTCACCACGACCGAAAGGTCGACGTC
>JAUXDG010000004.1 GCA_030618475.1 Gammaproteobacteria bacterium
GCCGTGCACACAATGCCTGGGCATTGGCTCATACACCCCATCTCGACCACTATTTCGCCTCCTGGCCGCATACCGCCTTGCAGGCCTCGGGCCGCGCTGTCGGCCTGCCGGACGGACAGTTCGGTAACTCCGAGGTCGGTCATCTGACGCTGGGATCGGGCCGGGTGCTGGAACAGGACCTGACCCGCATTGCCGATGCATTCTACGATGGTTCGCTGAAAGCGAACCCCATCTGGCATGACATGCTCAAGGGCAGCCGGCGCCTCCATCTGGTGGGTATGGTTTCCGATGGCGGTGTCCACTCTCACATAGAACATTTGTTCGGCATCCTTGATCTGCTGCGCAAGACAGACATCGAACCGGTCGTGCATATGATCACCGATGGGCGCGATACTGCGCCGAAGGCCGCACACAGGTACCTCATCATGCTGGAGGAATTCCTGGGCAAGCTGGGCAAGGGATCCATCGCTACGGTCAGCGGTCGTTACTGTGCCATGGACAGGGCCAAGCACTGGGATCGCACCCAGCGCGCCTGGAATGCGCTGGTGTGTGCCAGAGGAGAGACGGCAAATACGCCAGGTGAGGCCATCGAGTCAGCCTATGCGCGCGGTGAAGGCGATGAATTCATCCTGCCTACGGTCATCAGCGGGCACACCGGTATGGCTGCGGATGAGCCGGTGCTGTTCTTTAACTTCCGCAGTGACCGTGCGCGTCAGCTGTCGGCGGCGCTGGGGTTGGCCGGGTTTGACGCATTCGATCGCGGGGGTATCGTCATGCAGCGCCTGGTCTGCATGACCGAATACAACTCCACGTACCCGTTTCCGGTGCTGTTTTCGCCCCAGGTCCCCGAACAGGTGCTGGCTGAGATAATCAGTGATGCCGGTCTCAAGCAGTTGCATTGTAGTGAGACTGAAAAATATCCACACGTCACTTATTTCTTCAATGGCGGGCGTGAACAGCCCTATCCCGGTGAAGAGCGGATCATTGTGCCGTCACCCAATGTGGCTACCTATGACATGCAGCCGGAAATGAGTGCATCGGGGATCGTCGACCAGCTGATCGATGCGATTGAAAATGACCGGCATACCTTTATTGTCACCAACTTCGCCAATACCGACATGGTTGGGCACACGGCACGCCGTGAGGCGGTCATCCGTGCTGTAGAGGCGCTGGATGTCGAGAGTCACCGTCTGTTTCGCGTAGCGCTGGAGCATGGATGGCGCATCATGCTGACGGCGGATCATGGCAATTGCGATGAGTTGATCAATCCCAATACCGGGGAGCCCCATACCCAGCACACCGAATATCCGGTGCCGTTCCTGATCATGGGGGAGGGTCCGGTGCGACTCGGGATAGGCCGCGGCCTGGCAGATATTGCGCCCACTGTGCTGGACTTGCTCGGTCTGCCGCAACCGCCGGTGATGACAGGGCGGAGCTTGATCCTCAAGCAGGCCCTGAGATGAAATCGAGGTTAGCATGACAAACTCCCACAGCAATTCTGTTGCCGTACTCGCCCTCAACCCTGCCGTGGATATCGGCTACGAAGTACCCCAGTTGATCGCCGACCGTAAAGTACAGGCGGACACGACCGCCTATCACCCCGGGGGCAACGGTATCAACGTCGCTCTCGCGCTCACCAAACTGGCGGTACCGATTTATTGCTGCAGCGTCATCGGCGGTGAAAGTGGTGACCTGTTGTTACGTCTGCTGGGAGACGGGCTGGGCAGCAACCACAAGATTTTTCGTGTCGCGGGTGAAACCCGCCTCAATGCCACCTTGCTGCAGAAACGCCCGCCGAGCCAATACGAGGTCGCCAGCCGGGGGCCGGAGATTCCAGCCAAGGTGCTGAATGAGCTGGACGAGTGCTTTCTGGCCGATTGCAAGACCGGTTACGGCGTCCTGACAGGCTCGATTCCGCCCGGCGTGCCCGATGACCATTACCGTCGCCTGGTCGGACGTATTCAGGCACAGGGGGGTAGAGCTGTGGTAGACGCCCATGGCGACCTGTTGCAGCAGGCCATCGAAGCGCAGCCGTACCTGGTGAGGGTAAACAACTACGTCCTTGAAATGACAAGCAGGCAACGCCTGGATGAGATCGAGGCTGTTGCAACGGCTGCTCGCGAACTGCAGCAGCGAGGCATCGGCAAGCTTTGTATTTCCCTCGGTGCTCGCGGTGCTATCCTGCTCGATGATGCTAACAGCTACCACTGTACCGCACCCCGGGTAAAAGTCCTGTCGACCGTCGGTTGCGGTGACGCCCTGCTGGCGGGGCTGCTCGCCGCCGATCTGCGTGGCGAAGACCTGCCGGCGATGCTTCGCCTCGGGGTGATCTGTGGCAGTGCCACCGCCACTCACCCGGGTACCCTGTTGTTTACCCCCGAGGAAGTTGAACAGTCAGGCTATGAACTGGAACTGACTGCGCTGCATATTTAGGGTTGCTATAAATCCCAAACGGTCTGACTGGGGTCGACTGGCGTATCCACCTGTTGGATATCGTGGATCCGTTTGAGATCGATACTCATTCGGCCATCGCGGGTATGGCGGTACATATCTCTGAAACGGGCGCCCCAGACAATCTCGTTCCATTTGTACGAGGAACGGGCATGCACCGCTTGTGCAGATTTATCGTCGATCGCGTTGATAAGCAGCAGGAACTCGGCATCCTGGTTGCGCAGGTCCTGAGACGTTTTCTGGTACAGCGGGCTGTCTTCGGTGATCGGATGAGCGACTGTCCAGTCGAGCGGGAAAAAAGCCACTTTGTGCCGTTCCAGGCTTAGCTGATGGAAATAACGGGTACGTACACCGTCACAGGTTTCGGTCATGCACAGCAGTATACGTACCTCGACTTCGATCAATTCGTTGGGTGATCCGTTGGCTATGCGGAACCCAAAGCTGGTGGTGCCGTGATAGGGACCGATGACCGCCTGGTTGCTGAACAGGATTTTTGCAGTGGGCCGGGAGAAGCGCGCAAACAGGAGGGCGGCGGCGACCGCAAAGCCTGACAAGCCTAAAAAGGCCTCCAGGACGACGAGTAAATTGGCCGCCAGTCCGTGCGGGGCGATATGTCCGAAACCCACGGTCGTCATGGTCTGTACGCTGAAAAAGAAGGTTTGCAGCAGCCGCTCACTGCCATTTATACCCTGTATGCCCGTCAACGCTTGCGGACCGCAGAGAAAATACAGTGCGGCAAACAGCAGGTTGATCAAGAGATACAAGCCGACAAGAGTCAGGTTGAATTGCCACCAGGGCATGCTTAGTGACACCTGGTACATATTCAGGGATTTGAACAGCGGCAGGCCACCACGGGACACATTGAAAGTGCCATCCCGGTTAAGCAGGCGCAGCGCGCTCTCCTGCATGACCTTGTTGCCAAAGCCGGGATCCTTGATGATATCCGGGCTCTTAGAGTAGGCCGTTCTACGGGGCGGCATTGTTCAAACCTGGTTCGTGAGCATGCACGTAAGGAGCCTCTGAATTAATTTGCGATATCATGGCATTCGGGTCTTGCTCAGAGCTTCCCCAAGGTATTCGCCGCAGCCCAAATTGTGACTTGCACTGCTTAGTAAACAGAGCTGTCTGATAAACACACGGCAGTGCTTATTAGTCGCTGAAAATACCCTTTTTTGAGCACGAAGGGTGTTGCTGCCCTGAGAAAACCGGAGTAGTTTTGAACAGTCTTTACTCTTTGCCGGCCTTTCTCACATACAAGTAGCCGGCTATAACCGCCAGCACCAGTAATAGAAGCGGAGCCAGCCATTCAGTCTGGACGGCGTGCAGCAATCTCTCCGCAATGCCCTGGCTGTGTTCATGGCCCGGATGTGCCGATGCGACGGGCAGGTACGCCAATCCACAAAGCACTGCGATCAGTTTTGATAGTTTATTTGCTGTCATATTAAACTCCATGCCTGAAATTTTCGTTTGGCTAAGGGCCCGCTTCAAAATTAATTCACACTTTGGAACGCCGATCTATCCCCCAGGGGACCCTCTCTTGCTGCGCAATTCACCTTGTACCCCAGGGCACCCTCTCTCGCCTGACGGCGATTCACCTTGTACCCCAGGGCACCCTCTCTCGCCTGACGGCGGTTCACCTTGTGGCAAGATTGTAGGGTCGAATTTATTCGACCGGTTACGTTGCAACTCAATATGTCATCCAGATACAGTCCCAGTGCGGAGCGTATTCGACCCACCCGATCAGGGGCAGAGCCTAAAAACCTTTGTGGTGGGAACATACGCCTAGCAAGGCGTCTGTAAGTTAGCCGACACAAGCTTGCACACGCTGTGAATACATCCCTGTACGCTCGACGGCCGCGTCTCCCGGCAATTGCTCCTGCATTGCTCTACCTTCGCCCGTCCATGGGCTCGTGCGGCCAACGGTCCTGCAAGCTTGTATCGGCTAGCTTACGTACTTATTAGCAATCCACTGGACCATTAACATGCCGGAACTTCCCGAAGTCGAAACCACCCGCCGTGGTATCGAACCTCATCTTTGCGACCAGAAGATTAAACGGCTTATCGTGCGCCAGCCCGGATTACGCTGGCCGGTTCCCGGACAGCTTGCCAGGCGAGTAGAACATGTCTGTATCAGGCAGCTCTCGCGGCGCGGGAAATACCTGCTGATCAGCACCGACACCGGCACCCTCATCATACATCTGGGCATGTCCGGGAGCCTGTGTATTGTCAAAGACAATGCACCTCCCGGGCGGCACGACCATATCGACCTGTTACTGGAAAACGGCACCCGGCTGCGCTTCAGGGACCCGCGGCGTTTTGGCGCCTGGCTATGGACAGACAGGCCCCCGGAGACACACCCCCTGCTCAGCAGGCTGGGGCCCGAACCTTTGAGCAACGCATTCGATGCTGACTATTTCCACCGCTTGTCACGCGGGCGAAAACTGGCCATCAAATCACTTTTAATGGACAGCCATGCGGTTGCCGGTGTGGGCAATATCTACGCCAACGAAGCGCTGTTCCTGGCCGGCATTCACCCCGCACGAGCAGCAGGCCGCATCAGCCGGCAGCGTTATGACAAACTGGTGAGCGCGCTTAAACAGGTTCTGAACGAGGCCATTCGACAGGGCGGTACGACATTACGGGATTTCACAAACGGAGAAGGCAAACCCGGCTACTTTCAGCAATCACTCAGCGTCTACGCTCGACAGGGTAAGCCCTGCCCGATCTGCTCGACACCCATTCGTGAAACGCGTACCGCTCAGCGCTCCACCTTTTACTGCCCGCGCTGTCAGCGCTAGGAGCCCTGTTACTGCACCTGGGCCGAACCGACACCTCGTGGATCAGATGCGGCTTCGACCCGGTTATTCTTATAATCCCAGTAAATGGCCTGCATATTTCCGTAACTGTTATTGAGGGGTTTCAAGTTATGCCCCTTAGATGCTAACGCCTCCAGTACGGGTTGCGAAAAAGCACCGGGCTCATATTGGATAATATCGGGAAGAAACTGGTGGTGAAAGCGCGGCAGCGATACCCAGGACTGCGGCTTATGCCCCTCATCCAGGTCAAGGATGCCCAGCAGAACCATGCTGATGATACGACTGCCTCCTGGTGTACCAAGTACCGCCACCCCCTGATCATGCTCCACAAAGGTCGGACTCATACTGGACAAGGGACGTTTACCCGGCTCAATGGCATTGGCTTCGGCACCGACCAGTCCATAGGCATTCGGCACACCCGGCTTGGCGGAAAAATCATCCATCTCGTCATTCAGCAGAACACCGGTACCGGGCACCACGTAACCGGAGCCAAATGGGTAGTTGATACTCAGCGTCGCGGCCACCCGGTTGCCCTCGCCATCCAGGATGGAAAAGTGGCTGGTATCGGCGCCTTCAACGCGCTTCACCCCTCCAGGCAACGACGCGCTGGGAGTTGCTCGGTCAGCGCGAATCGATGCACGCAATCCGTCCGCATACCAGGGGTGCAAAAGGCGCTGCAATGGCACAGCGACAAAATCAGGGTCCCCCAGGTACTGTGCACGATCCCGATAGGCGCGCCGCATGGCTTCGGTAATGACATGCGTTCTGTCGCTTTCATCAAGCCGGGCCAAATCGTAGCCTTCCAGTATGTGCAGCATCGTTGCCAGGGCCACACCACCCGACGATGGTGGCGCAGCGGATACGATGCGTAACTCCCGGTACTGAAAGGTAACCGGCTCGCGCTCAACAACCGTGTATTGCTGCAGATCTTCCAGCGTCCAGATTCCACCCTCGGCACGAACACCCGCCACCAATCTGTCGGCTACATCCCCGGCATAAAAACCGTTCCTGCCCTTGCCCGCCAGGGAGCGCAGTGTCTGCGCAAGATCCGCTTGCCTGATCACAGAACCCGGCGCAGGAACTTCGCCGGCACGCAAAAAAATCTTTGCAGTAGACGCATAGCGCTGCATGAGCTGTTGCCGGAAACCCGCCATACGCCGGTAATGGGCATCGACCTCAAAACCCGTTTCGGCCAGCTGTATGGCTGGCGCCAGCGATTTTGCCAGCGGCAAACGCCCATATTTTTCAGCCAGGTGCGCCAGGGCAGCAGGTTCACCGGGAACCGCCGCCGCCAACGCCCCGTCCATGGAGAGACGGGGCACCACATCACCCTGTTCGTCCAGATACAGGTCCCGCTGTGCTGCCAGCGGCGCACGCTCCCGACCATCGATCATAATCTGTTTGCCATCGCTGGCGCGATGCAGCAACCAGAAGCCACCCCCCCCGATTCCAGAGCTGTAAGGCTCGACCACGGCAAGTGCTGCGCTGACGGCCACCGCGGCATCAAATGCATTACCCCCCGCGCCGAGAATCTCCATGCCGGCCGCGGTTGCCTGCGGGTGCGCGCTGGCAACCGCCCCGGCCGGCGGTTTTTCATTGCTACCGACAACGGCCACAGGCAAGCCGGCCATCAGGCACATCAGCCCCAACATCAAAAAGGCCCCGTGCAGGGGCCTTTTAGTGCGTAATCTGACATTCGCCATTAAGCGGTCTCTCCTGAGATACGATTGTATTTCTCCATCAGTTCTTCCCTTGTTTCCTGGTAGTCAGGATTCAACGGAATACAGTCTACCGGGCAGACATCCACGCACTGCGAAGTCTCGTAATGGCCGACACACTCGGTACATAGTTCCGGATCGATGATATAAATTTCATCACCCTGGGAAATAGCGCCGTTCGGACATTCCGGCTCGCATACGTCACAATTAATGCATTCATCTGTGATCATCAAGGCCATGTCGATCTCCCGCGTACAAACAAGAATATAAGCAGCTTTTAATATTACTTGAATCGCCGATTTAATGCAGCCACAACTTTTTTATGCACAAAGGGCGTCACATCCCCGCCCAGCGCAGCCACTTCCCGTACCAGGCTGGAAGATACGTAGGCATAGTGTTCATCCGGCGTCATAAACAGCGTTTCAATGTCGGGCTCCAACTGGCGGTTCATGCTAGCCAATTGAAATTCATATTCAAAATCCGAAACAGCACGCAGACCACGGAGAATGACACCGGCCTGACGTGAGCGGGCGAATTCCACCAGCAGGCCCTCGAAGCCCTCTACATGGACGTTCTTCTGGCCCGCCAGAACCGTCTTTGCCAGCTCGACCCTTTCCTCCCAATGAAAGGCAGTTTCCTTCAATGTACTGCTGTGAATGGCAACAATGACACGCTCGAAGCGCCTGGCAGCCCGCTCGACCAGATCAATATGCCCATTGGTGATGGGGTCAAAGGTTCCCGGATAAACGGCGGTTTGCATAAGATAGTTCAGCTTGCTTAATGGGATGCCCGTACAATCTAAGCGCAACGGCCTCAATACGCAAAGCCCAGGAGCCTGTCGGACTTAGGCTGATTCTACTGCGGCGGGTACTTGATGATGGCAAGAAGCTCGCTACGTGATCAGCAAATGCGGGTGCGCATCGCCCAGGAAGCCGCGCGCCTTATGACCGAAGAGGGTATTCATGATTTTTACGCGGCCAAACGCAAGGCGGCTCAGCACCTGGGTGCGCCGGATACCCGCAATATGCCGCGGAACCTTGAGGTCGAAGCGGCGTTGCAGGAATACCAGCGTTTGTTTCGAGGTGATGAACAGGTCGTTCACTTGAAAGCCTTGCGTGAAAGTGCTGTCCAGGCCATGCGTTTTCTGGCCAGATTCAATCCGCGCCTGGTCGGTTCTGTTTTGAGCGGAACGGCTGGTCGCCATGCCGATATCAATCTCCATCTGTTTGCCGATACGCCGGAGGACATCAGTCTGTTTTTGATGGAATCGAATATTCCGTTTCATGCCTCGCACAAGCGTGTTCGCTTAAGCCACGATGAATGGCAGGAGTACCCTTCCTTTGAATTACTTGCCGGTGATTCCCCGATAGACCTGGTCGTGTTCCCACGCGAAGGCCGCAGAGAGGCGCCGCGCAGCCCGGTTGACGGACGACCGATGTGCCGTGCCGGGCTGGAAGAAGTCGAAGCCATGTTGACCGATTCATGACTACAGCTGTGGTGCCGTCCTGTAGTGTTTCGGAAATTCACAGCGGGCGACACCTGAATCAACCGCAGCCTGTGCAACAGCGGGTGGTACAAAATCCATTAATCTCGGGTCAAACGGCGTGGGAATGATGTAATCCGGGCCGAATTCCAGGTGATCTTTGCCATAAACTTCCAGGATTTCCGCTAATACGGGTTCGTGAGTCAGGGCGCGCAAGCCCTCTACCGCAGCTATCTGCATTTCACTGTTGATGGCACGTGCGCGCACATCGAGTGCGCCGCGGAAAATAAACGGGAAGCCCAACACGTTGTTGACCTGGTTGGGGAAGTCGCTGCGGCCGGTGGCCATGATGATATCTTTACGCACCTTGTGAGCGAGTAGCGGGCTGATTTCGGGGTCCGGGTTGGACAAGGCAAACACGATAGGCTGGCTGCCCATGCTGGAGAGCATGTCTTCATTGACCAGGTTGGGCCCTGAGACACCGATAAATACATCAGCGTCCTGCATGGCGTCAGCCAGCGTGATGCGATCGGTTTCGAGTGCAAATTCCTGTTTGTAACGGTTCAGATCTGTACGCCCGGCGCGGATGACACCCTGCCGGTCGACCATGAAAATGTTGTTCGGTTTTGCACCCAGCTTCTGCAGCAGGCGCATGGAAGCGATGCCGGCGGCACCCGCACCGAGACAGACAATGCATGCCTCGGCGAGCGGTTTGCCCTTGATTTCGAGCGCGTTGAGTAAGCCCGCGCAGATAATGATGGCCGTGCCGTGCTGGTCATCGTGAAATACCGGGATATCCAGCCGCTCGATGAGCGCCTGCTCAATTTCAAAGCAACGCGGTGCGGCGATATCCTCCAGATTGATACCGCCAAATCCGCTGGCGATGCGCGCCACCGTGTCGATGAAGTCATCTGTGTTATCGGCATCGACTTCGATATCGAAGACATCGATGTCGGCAAAGCGCTTGAATAAAACCCCCTTGCCTTCCATAACCGGCTTGCCGGCCAGTGCGCCGACATTGCCCAGTCCCAGCACAGCTGTGCCGTCGGTGATGACAGCCACCAGATTACCCTTGCTGGTGAAGCGATAGGCGGCATTGGCGTCGGTCTCGATTTCGCGAACCGGTTCGGCAACCCCTGGCGTGTAGGCCAGTGAAAGTTCTGCCTGGGTGGTGCAGGGCTTGGTGATATGGGTGGCGATTTTCCCGGGAGTGGGGAATTGGTGGTAGTCGAGGGCTTCTTTTTTAAGGTCGTCAAACATAATGGTTCCGTTTCAGGTTTGGCGTAATTGGCGGCATGTCAGTCTGCAAATTGTAACGCAGCCGGATGCCGAACGTTCACGCGCAGTTCGCCTTTTGCAGAATACAACCAGCCCGACACTTCGATTTCCTGGCCCACCCAGCTGCGATCCGGTCGTTTTTCAAACCACTTGATGTCCTTATCAGGGATGCGCACGGCAAAACGGCCCTGCAGGTTGATCCAGTTTGCCCCGCCGCCATGATTGACGCGTATGATGCGGCCCCTGACACGCTGAAACCCCTCGTCGCGCAGGCTGAGGTCCCTGGAGTCTCTGGCCATATAATCTGGATGATCCCATACTCCCCTGGAAGCCCTGCGTGCCGTTTTTTCTGATTCAAGATAACAGTCGAGGTAGCGGACATTAGGAGGAATGGCAATGGCCCAACCCAGTCCTTCACGCAGTAACTCAGCCGTGAGATTACTGCCGTCGGCCAGCCAGAGGTGTGCCAGGTTGCGCTTGTGGCGGTCCTGTCGCTGCTCACCGTATATCAGCTGGGCGCGATTGCCCTGTTGAAACAGCAGTTGCCGCAGACGGTCGCGGGCCTTGATAGCCAGAGCCTGGGTTGGCTGGTCCTGGTGAGCGATCTCCGGCGTGTTGATGCCGATAAGGCGAATTTTTTTGTTGTCAGCCAACACCAGTGAGTCGCCATCGTGGACATAGCGGACCTGTACCGGTTCGGTCGCGGCAGGGGGAGAACAGCTACCCGCTGAAGCTGGCGACAGCCAGATCAGAAAAACAAAAAAGGCGCCCAACCGGGGCGCCTTTTTCAGCGGAAGCTGGTCTGGGGGCATCAGGATTTATTCATACCGTACTTGCGGCGGAAGCGGTCGACCCGGCCACCGGTGTCGAGCATTTTCTGCTTGCCGGTGTAGAACGGGTGACACTGGGAACAGACTTCAATGCTAAGGTCCTTCCCCACCGTCGATCGGGTCTGGAAGCTGTTGCCGCAGCTGCAGGTTACGGCGATGTCATCGTACGCAGGATGAATATCTGCTTTCATTTGTTTGGCCTCAAAAAACCCTGGCGGCACAGCTGTACTGGTTCAGATGCCTGCCGAAAGGCCGCAGATAATACGGCAAAGCAGGGAGCCGGACAAGTCCTGTGGCGAGTTTGGCCGCTGTTAAGCAGGTCAGGGTGCCCGCTCGAAATCCAGTACTCTGGCCTTGGGCGTTGGTTCGAAGTTCCCGTTACCCAGATGTTCAAGTGTTTCGCGCAGACCGCCGGGTCCTGCCAGTGAATCCCACATCATTTCGCTGAGCGTGATGCAGGCGGATAGCGGGTTGCTGGCCTGGGCGCGGACCTGGTCGATTTTCCACTGCAGGCAGCGCATGCGGTGCTGCTTGTGTGCCGGAATGCGTTGAATCATCTGTTCGATGATCTCTGCACGCCTGGCTTCAAAAACATCGGGATCGGATTGCGCGAGTTCCGACCAGGTTTTGAAATCTACCAGGGGTTTTTGGGTGTTCGCCTGTTCTGTTTGTAGTTCTGGCATAGCAACCTCCGCTGACCGATACGCAGATACACTGCGACTTTCTTATTATTTATGCTACGAGAATATCACAAGCACCCATCGGCCCCCTAACCGAGTGCGGAAAAATCATAACTCTATGATTAGTATTTAATAAATGCAGGGCTAATGGGTGGTTAAACCATAAAATCAGTATGGATGGCGCTGTTTTCTTACCGCTACGACGGCTAAATCGATGCTGTGTCAAATTTCCAGCACTATGGAATCAATGGCTTGGCAAGCCTGCTTTCGATGGGTGTGTAATCAGTCATTACCGCGGATAGCGCAGACCCCGAGCAGATTTCCGTCCATATCCACCTGTGTTGTAATATCGGCGGGCTGGCAGCAAACTGGGCAGTCTTCCACATACTGTTGTCCACCCGCTGAGCAATCCACGCTGATTTCAAATTGTTGGCCGCAGTAAGGGCAATCAATCCGGGCGGCTTCAAGCATAATCAACCTCCTACGGTAAAAACCGTTCCAGCAGGTTATTTAAATACTGCCAGCCCTGATCGGTATGCTGCACACGGTCTCCGTCGAGGGTCAGCAGGCCATCGCTCTGTGCCTGTTGAATAATTGGTAGTATCCAGTTGCGCTCCAGGCCACAGGCTGATTCAAATTCGCTCAAGCTGAATCCCTGTTTCAGGCGCAGTCGGTTCAATGCAAATTCGAACAGCGTTTCAGATTCAGACAGCTCACGTTGACCATCGATGCATTGCCTTGTGCCGGCTGACGCCAGGTAGTGCTTCGGGTGTCTCTTTTTCCATGTTCTATGGATCACGCCCCCGGCCGCTGCGGTGATTTTCCCGTGTGCGCCGGCACCGATACCGATGTAGTCACCAAACTTCCAGTAATTGAAATTATGGCGGCAGTGTTTTCCGGCCTGTGCATAGGCGGATACTTCATACTGAGTATAGCCGTGTTCGGCGAGCAGCGACTGGCCCAAATTCTGCATTTCCCATTGCTGATCATCGTCGGGAAGCGCTGGTGGCCGGGTGTAAAACAGGGTGTTGGGTTCCAGGGTCAGCTGATACCAGGACAGGTGTGCCGGCTGCAGCTCGATCACAGCCCGCAAATCCTCGCTGGCCTGCGCAACACTTTGCTGTGGCAGGCCAAACATCAGGTCCAGGTTAAAGTTATCGAATCCCGCCTGGCGTGCTGAGCGGGCGGCCCGCCTTGCTTGGCGTGAATCATGGATGCGCCCCAGCGCCTTCAGGTGGGTATCGTTAAGGCTCTGAATACCTATGGAAAGCCGGTTAACACCGGCTTGCCGGTAAGCGGCAAATTTTTCCTGTTCCGCGCTGCCGGGATTGGTTTCCAGAGTGATCTCCAGCGCAGGATGCAGCGGCAGACGGGCACGTATACCGCCCAGTAACTGATCGATGGCCTGTGCTGAAAACAGACTGGGTGTGCCACCGCCCATGAAAATGCTCTGTACTGTGCGACCCCAGACGGCGGGCAGTTCCTGTTCCAGATCTCTTAACAGGGCTTCGACGTACTCGGTTTCAGGCAGGTCGCTCTGAATGGCGTGAGAGTTGAAATCACAATATGGGCATTTGCGCGCACACCAGGGAAAATGGATATACAGAGAGAGCGGGGGCGGGGCTTCGAATTTGAACACTGGATTAATATCCGGTAATGACAGGGATAGCTGAAGGAATGGCGACCTGACGGTGATATTGCGCCGAAGGGCGGCACTCTCTACAGGTGCCTGTTCAATCGCTGGTTGTTAAACCTAGGTTAAACTGTTAACCAGTAGTCTCAAGGCCTGGCCGCGATGGCTGAGACGGTTTTTGACCTCGGGCGACAGTTGGGCAGAAGAACATCGCTGATCCGGAACATAGAAAACCGGGTCGTAGCCGAAGCCGTTATCACCCCTGGCTTCATACAGAATCCGCCCTTCCCAGGTACCCTGGAAGATGCGTGGGGTCGGGTCTTTGGCGTGACGCATGTACACCATCAGGCACTGAAAGCGCGCGCTGCGTTTTTCTTCAGGCACATCTTTTAATGCATCCAGCAGCGTTTCCAGATTGTCCCGGTCGCTAGCGCCGGCGCCGGCGTAACGCGCGGAATAAATGCCGGGTGCGCCTTGCAGGGCGTCTACCTCGAGCCCGGAGTCGTCCGCAACAGCGGGCAAGCCGGTGTGTTCGGCGGCGTTGCGTGCCTTGAGCAGGGCATTTTCCACAAAAGTCAGACCGGTCTCTTCGATTTCGGCAACTGAAAATTCGGACTGGGGTATGATTTCAATTTCGCAGCCTGCCAGCAGCTGATTGAATTCGCGGACTTTTCCGGCGTTGTTGCTGGCCAGTACAATGCGTTTTTTCATCAGCCCGCTATTTCGCCAGCGCCGCTTTCTGGTGTTCGCACAATTCACCAATGCCTTTTTTGGCCAGCGTCAGCATCTGCGTCATTTCGTCTTCACTGAAAGGATGGCCTTCCGCGGTACCCTGAATCTCGATGAATTGACCACTCTCTGTCATGACGACGTTCATATCGGTCTCTGCGCTGGAGTCCTCGGCGTAATCCAGGTCAAGAATGGGTGTGTGCTGGTAGATACCCACGGAAATCGATGCCACAGACCCGTTCAGCGGATTTTCCACCAGCGTGCCGTCTGACAGCATTTTCTGTACGGCTTCCGCCAGGGCGACAAAACCGCCAGTAATGCTTGCCGTGCGCGTGCCGCCGTCGGCCTGAATCACGTCACAATCAATAGTAATGGTACGTTCGCCGAGCTTTTTCATATCCACCACGGCACGCAGTGAGCGACCGATAAGCCGTTGAATCTCCATGGTGCGCCCGCCTTGTTTACCGCGTGCCGCTTCGCGGCCCATACGCTGCGTGGTCGAGCGCGGTAGCATGCCATATTCGGCGGTTACCCAGCCCTGACCTTTGCCGCGCAGGAAGCCGGGTACCCGATCGTCGATACTGGCATTGCACAGGACCTTGGTATGGCCGAATTCGACCAGTACCGAGCCTTCGGCGTGCATGGTGTAATCGCGGGTCAGGGTAACCTGACGCATCTGGTCCGGTGCACGCTTGCTCGGGCGCATGGAGTTTCCCTTATGCTGATAAAAATTGTCGGGCATTATAGCGGAGTGTTGAATCAGCGGGTTGTTTAATTTGGGGCTGTTTAATTGGGGTCAGACTGGAATGGCACTTACTTAGGCTCCCAGCTGTCCCGCTCCCGATCTGACAGCGTTGAATTTAGCCACGGAAAACACGGAATACACAGAAATAAACGATAAAAATTTTCCGCGCCTTCCGTGTTTTCCGTGGCTATTTACACGACATCAGCTTAAGTAAGTACCATTGCGCTCTGACCCGAATTAAACATGCTATTTTTTCATTTCCGATGCGTAGTCCAGGATGGCGCGGTTAATGTCATCGATGGCTTGCTGGAGGGGGTCTTTTCCTTCAGCTGCAGCCGCTTCGCTGTGCTGCCCTGCACTGGCGCCGGTGTCGGATGTTTGCGGATCTGCTGCCGACAGCCAGCGCAGACCAACCAGGCTGATGTTGTCGCTGTGCGGGTAGCTGGTCTTTTCAGCTTCATCGGTCAGTTCGTTGACGGCAGATTCCAGCTCACCGGAGGCCGGCATATCGAGCAGCTTCTGTTCAGGCAGAGCAGACCACAAGCCGTCCGAGCAAAGCAGCAGTGTGTCGCCGGGCTCCAGTTCGGCGTGGTCAAAGCTGATTTCAGGGGGCCTGAGGGCACCACCAAGGCAACGGCTGACGCTGTTTCGCAGCGGGTGGGTGATCAGTTCATGTTCTTCGATGACGCCACTTTGCAGTAGTTCTTCAACCGGCGTGTGGTCCCGGGTACGGGTTACCAGGCGGCCGCTGCGCAGCAGGTACAGGCGGCTGTCACCCACGTGAGCCCACCAGGCCTGATTACCCTGAACCAGGCAAACCACACAGGTCGTTCGGGGTTCAACGGGTGGCGTGCTGGTGCGCCCTGCTTCCACGGTTTCCAGGTGAGCGATTTCCAGCGCTGTTTTCAGGAATTGGCCAGGTTCGGCGACAGCTTCATGCTGGCTGAGGAAGCTGTGGCTGAGGCTGTTGACTGCAGTCTCGGCAGCCAGGTCACCACGTGCATGACCACCCATGCCGTCAGCCACGGCAAGCAATACACAGTCTGACCTTTCAAGTACCAGGCAGCGGTCCTGGTTACTGCTGCGATTACCCAGCCGGTTGGTGAAGGAGGTCAGAACTTTCATGCCTATTCCCTTCCCCACAGCGCACTGGCCAACCGGTCAAAGGCGGAGCGGAATTGTTCGGGTTCCGGCACCGTTTCTGTGGTCAAAGCTTCACGAAATTGTGCGACGTTTTGCGGGCGCAGCAACGGATCGACTTCCATCGCCCAGTCAATGGCGCGCAGCAGGTTGTCTGCGTAGCGTCCGCGCAAGGCAAACTGTGCAGGTTTCAGGCTGTCGCGCTCATGCCGCTGGCGGGCGTTGAGCGGCGGATGTCCTTCGATGCAGGCACGCATGGTCGCGCCAATGGCATACAGGTCTGTCCAGGGCCCAACATAACCCCTGCTGTCATACTGTTCGATGGGCGAAAAACCGGGGCTTATGACTTGCCCGGGTTGCTCCTGACGGCTCTGCGGGAAGCCGTGTACCGCACCAAAATCCAGCAGCAGAGGTTGGCCGCCACGCTGAATATGGATATTGCCGGGTTTGATATCCAGGTGCAGCAGGTCATTGTTGTGAATCAGCTCCAGACCGTCCAGTAAAGGCGGGAACACGGTGCGCAGGAAAGTTTCGCTCAGACCACCGCGCCGTCCCTGCAGATAGTGCTGGAGGTTTTCACCCGGCTGGTATTCCATGACCATATACACGGTTCCGTTGGCCTGGAAAAAATTAAACACGTCTACGATGTTGGTATGCTTCAAAGTCGCCAGGGTGCTGGCTTCCTGGAAAAATAGTTTGCGTCCGCGGTTGAATCGGTTTTCAGTATCTTCGTTTCTGGCGCGCACCTGTCCGCTTCGATCTCGCCTGGCCAGTTTGTTGGGTATGTATTCCTTGATAACAACCCGCCGATCATTATTAATCTGGCGCGCACCGTAGACGACGCTGAAACCGCCACCACCCAGCGTTTTTTCCAGCTGATAACCATCCAGGCAGGTGCCGGGTTTTAAACTGTCTAGCTTTTTACGCATGATCCTCTAGACTGTCGGCCTCTAGGAGCCTGTCGGTTGTGGCCTGATAGTGGAATCCTTCATGAAAACAGTTTGTTGGAATATGTATCTAACGGCAGGAAAAGAGGGTGACTTGAGATGATCCGTAGCATGACGGCTTTTGCACGTATCAGCGTTGAGAGCGCTGAGGCCGAGATGACCTGGGAACTCAGATCCGTGAATCACCGTTACCTGGAGGCCTTTGTGCGTCTTCCTGACGAGTTGCGGGCTATGGAACCGCTGGTCCGCGAGCGAGTCAATGCCCGCCTCGGGCGCGGCAAGCTGGAATGTGTGCTGCGTTGCCGCTGGGTAGCGCAGGCGGCGTCAGCGCTTGAGTTGGACCAGGATCGACTCAAGGCGGTCCTGGATGCCTGTCGGCGGGTTGAAAAGCGCTCAGCCGAAGCAACTTCGCCGGGGGTTATCGATCTTCTGCGTTGGCCCGGTGTGGTGCGCGATCCGGAGCCCGATACTGTTCCGATCCAGCCGCAGGCGCTGGAGCTGCTGGATAAGGCACTGGACGAGTTGGTGGCGACGCGCGAGCGTGAGGGCGAGAAAACCAAGCAACTGTTAAGCGCACGTCTGGAAGGGGTCGAGCAGCAGGTTGAAAAGGCCCGTCAGCGCTTACCGGAGGTGCAGGCGAGGATTCGTGAAAAACTGGAAACACGTCTGGCTGAGTTGGAGACCAGGGTCGATACTGATCGGTTGGAGCAGGAGCTGGTGTTCCTGGTGCAAAAAATGGACGTCGATGAGGAGCTGGACCGGCTGGAAACACATGTCACGGAGGTCAGGCGGGTGCTGGATCGCGATGAACCGGTTGGCCGGCGACTGGATTTTCTGATGCAGGAATTCAACCGCGAGGCGAATACGCTGGGCTCCAAATCGGCCGACAGCGAAACGACGGCGGTATCCGTGGAGCTCAAGGTGCTGATCGAGCAGATGCGTGAACAGGTGCAGAACGTAGAGTAGCTGCAGGAGCACTTGGGGGTCACCGCATGTCACTGGGAACGCTTTATATTATTTCGGCACCGTCCGGTGCGGGAAAAACCAGTCTGGTCAAGGCGCTGCTGGAACGGCTGTCAGGCGTTGTGGTGTCGGTATCACACACCACGCGGGCACCGCGTCCGGGTGAACAGGACGGGGTCGATTATCACTTTATTAACAAGGTCGAGTTCGAGCGGCTGGTGGAGAGCGGTGACTTTCTCGAACACGCTCAGGTATTTGACAACTATTATGGCACCCGCCGGGCGACCGTCCTGGAACGCCTGGAGGCGGACCAGGATGTGATACTGGAAATCGACTGGCAGGGTGCGCGCCAAGTGTCGGAAGCCTTTCCACAGGCGGTCAAAATCTTTATTCTGCCACCCAGCAGAGAGGCGTTGCAGCAGCGCCTGATGTCGCGCGGCCAGGACAGTGACCAGGTGATCAGCCGCCGTATGGCCGATGCGATCAATGAAATGAGGCCCTACGAAGAGTACCACTACCTTATATTTAATGATGAATTTGATGTGGCGCTGGCTGAGCTGGAAGCCCTGTTTCGAGCCAGACGCTTGCGCAAAGATGCCCAGCAGCGACGCTATCACAGCGAATTGAAGGGGTTACTGGAACCCTTCGGCTGATTCGAGTAATATTGCGCGTCCGCTCAACCCAACAGCAATGGATTCAATATGGCACGTGTTACTGTAGAAGATTGTCTCGATAAAGTAGATAACCGGTTCCAGCTGGTGCTGGTGGCAACCAAGCGGGCGCGCCAACTGTCAAAGGGTGCCGAACCCTTTGTGGCGTGGGAGAATGACAAGCCTACCGTGGTGGCGCTGCGTGAAATCGAGGAAAATTATGTGACTTCACAGATCCTCGATGAAAAACCTGGACAAGACATCGAAGCCATCGATGCGTTTGGCATGCCTGAAGGCGCAGAGGCTGCACCGCAGATGCCGGCGGGCTAGCCTGAAGGCCTGCCTGTAACGTCTTCGACAAACCACAGGCTCCTAGCCAGCCATTTCAGTGTATCCCTGAAATAGCTTTTTTATTTGCTGTTAGGCAGATTTCGCCTATGATTTGGAGGCATGGCCAGTCCGGTACCCATTCCTGACTCAGAGGCATCGCGATTTCTGATCAGTGATCTGCTGGATCTGCTCGAATCCTATCTGGAAACCGAGCAGGTCCGCGAGATCTATCGCGCCTACCTGTTCGGCGCCGAAGCGCACGAAGGTCAGATGCGCATATCGGGCGAGCCGTATATCTATCATCCCATTGAAGTGGCGCACATTCTGGCTGATATGCGCATGGATGCAGAGAGTATCATCGCTGGCATTCTGCACGATGTCATCGAAGACACAGGGACACTCAAGGAAACAGTAACGAGCGAGTTCAGCGAGGACGTGGCCGAGCTGGTCGATGGCGTCAGTAAACTCACCCAGATCAAGTTTGAAAGTCAGGCCGAGGCACAGGCCGAAAATTTCCGCAAAATGATTCTCGCCATGGTGCGCGATATCCGCGTCATCCTGGTCAAACTTGCCGATCGCCTGCACAACATGCGCACCCTGGGCGTGATGCGCGCGGAAAAGCGCCGCCGTATTGCCCGTGAGACGCTGGAAATCTATGCGCCTATTGCCAACCGTCTGGGCATGAACCAGATCCGCCTGGAACTGGAAGAGCTGGGATTTGCCGCGCTCTACCCGATGCGTTATCGAGTGTTATCCGATGCGGTGAAAAAAGCGCGCGGTAACCGCAAGGAGATTCTCAATAAAATTGAATCGGCCATTCAGCATCGGCTGGACGAGGAACAGCTCAGTTGCCGCCTGCTGAGCAGGGAAAAACACCTTTACAGTCTGTATAAAAAAATACGTGACCGGGTGGGGTCTTTTACCGAAGTCTTTGATGTCTATGCCTTTCGAGTCATCGTCGACAGTGTGGATACCTGTTATCGCGTGCTGGGCAAGATGCACAACCTCTATAAACCCGTGCCCGGCAAGTTCAAGGACTACATCGCCATCCCCAAGACCAACGGCTACCAGTCCCTGCATACTGTACTGTTTGGTCCCTATGGCGTGCCGATCGAGGTACAGATTCGTAGCGAAGACATGGAACGGGTCGCCGAGGTCGGTATCGCAGCGCACTGGCTATACAAAAGCAGCGAAAAGGCGAGAAGTAACAATGCCCAGACCCGTGCACGCGAGTGGTTGCGTGAGCTGCTGGAGATGCAGCGTAATGCGGGTAATTCGCTGGAGTTTCTGGAAAGCGTAAAAATCGACCTGTTTCCCGATGAAGTTTATGTGTTCACGCCGGCCGGCGATATCCTGGAATTGCCGCGCGGCGCTACCGCGGTGGACTTTGCCTATGCCGTGCATACCGATGTCGGCAATACCTGTATTGCCGCCAAGATCGACCGGCGTCTGGCACCACTGCGCACGCCCTTGTTGAACGGTCAAACGGTGGAAGTGATTACCGCCACCGGTGCCCACCCCAATCCCGCCTGGCTGAATTTTGTCTCCACCGCCAAGGCCCGAACCAATATCCGTCATTATCTGAAAAACCTGCAGAACGATGAAGCCACGGAACTTGGTCAACGCTTGCTGGATAAGGCGTTGCACAACATCAACAGCGCTTTGGCAGATATTCAGGATGAGTCGTTTGAACGGGTGATGGCGGAATGCGGCTTCAAAAGCAGGGAAAGCCTGTATGCCGATATCGGTTTAGGCAACCGCATGGCGATGCTGGTCGCTCGCCGGCTGGTGCCCGTGGAAGAAGGCAGCGAGGAAAAAATCCGTGAAACCGGGCACAGCAAGCCATTGGCCATTCGCGATACCGAAGGCATGGTGGTGCACTTCGCACGCTGCTGCCGTCCCATCCCGGGTGACGCTATTGTCGGTTTTATCAGCTCGGGTCGCGGCCTGGTCATTCATACCGAGACCTGCAAAAATCTGACCGACTTTCGCAGACGGCCGGAAAAATGGATTGATGTTGAATGGCAGCCGGACATCAAGGGAGAGTTTCCAGCGGAAATACGCGTCGATGTCAGCAACCAGAAAGGTATCCTGGCCACTATTGCAGCGGAGATATCCGCAACTGGTTCCAATATCGAAAACGTTTCCATCGAGGAGCGTGACGGTCTGGATACGTCGATGAACTTTACGGTTGCGGTCCACGATCGCCGGCATCTGGCGCGTGTGATGCGCTGTGTTCGCAAACTGCCGGCGGTTATGCGCATCAGCCGCAGCAAGAGTTAGGGCCTGTTAGCACGATGAAAGCGGCAGCGTTGCCGTTTTCATCGTGCTAACAGGCCCTAAAGGAGAAAACATGCAGCGCAAAGTCATTCACACGGATAAAGCCCCACAGGCGATTGGTACCTATTCGCAGGCGGTACAAACCGGAAACACGGTGTATCTTTCCGGACAGATCCCGCTGGTTCCGGAAACGATGGAGATGGCGGAAGGCAATATGGAAGCGCAGATACGTCGGGTATTCGATAATCTGGCGGCCGTTAGCGAGGCCGCGGGCGGCAACCTGGCCGATATCGCCAAACTGAATATTTTTCTCACCGACCTTGGGCACTTTCCACTGGTCAACCAGGTCATGGCCGACTATTTCCAGGAGCCCTATCCGGCGCGCGCCGCGGTCGGTGTAGCCTCGCTGCCTAAAGATGCACAAGTCGAGATGGACGCCATTCTGGTTTTCAACGACTGAACCAGCTTGCAGAATAACGAAGCCACACTGGATACACTTCCGGTCTCGACGCTACGCGGCGTGGGACCCAGATCAGCGGCGAAGTTGGCGGCTTTCGGCATAGAGACGGTTCAGGATGTGCTGTTTCATCTGCCGCGCCGCTATGAGGATCGTACCCGCATTGTGCCGATTGGCAGTTTGCGGCCCGGTGATCATGCCGTGATCGAGGCCGAAGTGGATCTGGCCGAAATCAAATATGGCAGACGGCGCAGCCTGCTGGCGAGGGTCAGCGACGGCAGCGGTTCGCTGATGTTGAGGTTCTTTTACTTCAGCAAAGTTCAACAACAAGGTTTATCACGGGGCACGCGGCTGCGGATTTACGGAGAAGCGCGCCGTGGACCGGCGACACTGGAGATGGTTCACCCTGAATATCAGCGTCTGGCCGACGGCGAACCGGTACCAACAGAAGACCGCTTAACGGCGATCTACCCCGCCAGCGAAGGTGTCCATCAGCTCACCCTGCGCAAGCTCAGCGAACAGGCATTACAGCTGTACGAGCACGATCGCTTGCCGGAGTGGCTGCCCCAGGAACTGCTGACCAAGCTCCAGCTGACCGACCTGCAGTCTGCCTTGCGCTACGTACACCGGCCACCACCGGACGCCGATCTCGAGGCACTGGAGGCGGGTGTCCATTTTACCCAGCAACGCCTCGCCTTCGAAGAAATGCTGGCTCACCATCTGAGTCTTCGGCGCGTGCGCCAGCGGGCACGCAGACTCAAGGCGGAACCTCTGGCCGGTAATCATTCACTGCTGACGCGATTCATGCGGTCCCTGCCTTTTGCGTTAACCACCGCACAGCAGCGTGTCATCAAGGAACTGTTGCGCGATTTATCCGCCTCCCACCCCATGATGCGGCTGGTGCAGGGCGACGTCGGTTGCGGTAAGACCGTGGTGGCGGCGGCTGCTGCTATACAGGCGGTCGCCTGTGACTGCCAGGTGGCCATCATGGCCCCTACCGAACTGCTGGCGGAACAGCACTTCGGTAATTTTGACGACTGGTTCAAATCACTCGGTATCCAGGTGGGCTGGTTATCGGGCAAGGTCAAGGGCAAGGCGCGCGACAGGGTGCTGGCAGACCTGGCAGACGGCAGCGTCCAGGTGCTCATTGGCACACACGCGCTGTTCCAGCAGGACGTAACGTTCGATCGACTCGGGCTGGTCATTATCGACGAACAGCACCGCTTCGGGGTCCATCAGCGCCTGGCATTGCGCGATAAAGGCAGACAACAACAGAAGGTCCCGCATCAACTGATTATGACGGCTACGCCGATACCCAGAACCCTGTCCATGGCACTGTATGCCGATCTGGACTCCTCTGTGATCGACGAGTTGCCGCCGGGACGTACACCGGTGCAGACGGTGGCGCTCCCCGACAGCCGCCGTGCCGAGGTGATTGAGCGTGTGCGCGAGGCCTGCCGCGAGGGCAGGCAGGCCTACTGGGTATGTACCCTGATCGAGGAGTCTGAATCCCTGCAGTGCCAGGCGGCTGAGGACACAGCCGTGCTGCTTGCGGAAACATTACCCGAGCTCAATGTCGGGCTGGTGCACGGACGCCTGAAAGAGCAGGAAAAAGCCAGCCGCATGACTGACTTCAAACGGGGTGATATTGATCTGCTGGTGGCGACAACCGTGATCGAGGTCGGCGTCGATGTGCCTAACGCATCCTTGATGATTATTGAAAATGCCGAACGCCTCGGCCTGGCACAATTGCACCAGCTGCGCGGTCGGGTCGGGCGCGGCGCCGTGCAAAGCAGTTGTGTGCTCATGTACCGTGGGCCATTGTCGGCGCTGGCACGCAAACGCCTGACGGTACTACGCGAAAGCAACGATGGTTTCGAAATCGCCCGCAAAGATCTGGAGCTGCGTGGTCCCGGCGAAGTGCTGGGAACCCGGCAGACCGGTATGCTTCAGTTTCGCATCGCCGACCTGTCGCGCGACCAGGGTTTGCTGAACAAGGTCGAGCAGGCAGCCTCCTACCTGATCGAAAACCAGGCCGATCGTATTCAACCGATTATCCGCCGCTGGTTGGGGCGCTCAGCACGCTATGGCGAAGTTTGATCCCTGCTGCGCTGCACCAACGTGGTGCTGCCAGCCGAAGTTTGTCGGGAGTATCGAGAACTGCGTGTTCATTTGGCGCAAAGAGTCACGACTATGCAGAAGAAATAATGATAATTCAGGGCCGGCTTTATGATGCGGCCTTTGATAAGTGGTTCGAGATAGGGGATTATGCAAGTCGGCCACTTGGAGAAGCGCTACACGGCCCATGTAAGACTGATGGTGGATGTGTCGTTCTGGAGATGTCTTTTCCAGGTCAGGTGGTTGCTAATGACATTGGCAGATAAGAAATCGGTTGTGTGGATGCCGGAACGCATGGCGGCATATTTTGAATAATATTTAAGACCAAGTTACAAAAATGGCTAATATACTAATTGTCTATTCAACGACTGATGGGCATACCAGAAAAATCTGCTTTCATTTACAGCAGGTAATCGAGAATCAGAGCAATCAAGTAACAGTTGTTTCCGTAGATGATGCAAGCGCCATCGACTTGGATTCATTCGACAAAATAGTAATTGGAGCAAGTATTCGCTACGGCAAACACAGTCCTGCAATCTATGAATTTATAAAAGATAATTCACGAATTCTGGACAGCAAATCCAACGCGTTTTTCTCTGTGAATGTTGTTGCACGTAAACCGGAGAAAAATACACCTGAAACAAATCCGTATCTCAAAAAGTTTCTCAAACAAATATCATGGAAACCGAAAACACTCGCTGTTTTTGCAGGAAAAATAGACTATCAAAAATACAAATTCCGGGACCGTTTTATGATCAGGTTAATTATGTGGATGACCAAAGGGCCGACTGATCCAGAAACAAATATTGAATTTACAAATTGGAACCAGGTTGAAGAGTTTGGTCGAGTTATTAGTGAGATGTAACAGGTGTGTGAAAAATCCGCTTCAGGCAGTCAGCGCTGCATTGATGACACCATTTCCCGGTTTGAGCCAGGCCTGCTTATGCTCGTTAATCAGAGCGTGTGCGCGAATAGCGAGAGACCTGTCAAGCTCAGATGCGCGTTGCAGGGCTTCGTAACCCACCTGTGAGTGGCCGCATACCAGCATCTCACGGCCACTGGCATAGCATATATCGGCATTGTCCTGATTGCCTTTGTACGTGCTCAGATAAACCGATATGGCCTTTTCCTTATCCAGGAACCTCGCGGCCAGTTGTATATAATGCATTGCAGAGTCACCGCGCAGGTTTTGTATTTGCGCTCGTTCCTGGAGTTTTTCGAAACGCGTCTTTTCTTTGCGGAAGCGGGTGTGACGTTCATTCCATTCGGGGGCGACTATCGTTTGCCAGTATTTATCCAGATTTTTCAGGATTGCACTGGATTTGAATATACCGTGAAAGGCATTGCGTTCCGGCAGCTTTGACCATTGCAGGTGATCGATGCTGAGGACTGCCAGAAGGTCCCGCAGGCCCGTATGCCTGGCATCTCGACAGGCCTGGGCCTGTAGCAGCCAGCGCCTGGCAGCGTCTTCAGTGAGAATTCTTTCCACTATCAGTTCGAAGTGACTGAAGGGTTTTACCACCGGTGTCGGGCAGCGTTCTGCGGCTTTGAACATCATTGGCCAGTACTGTTGGGCAAGGAATGAGCTGGCAACCACCTGGTTTGCCAGGTAGTCCATGGCATTGTTTTCGTCGGTATTCTCAAGCACCCAGCGGCTCTGCATATGTTGCAGGTCAGCGCGCAACTCAGTGCTGGTTCTTCCCGTGAATTCAGCGATTCCGGTTGCGAGCTTCAAAAACAGCTTTGCATACAATGTCGGATAGCTTTCAAGGGATTTGATGATGGTGGCCCAGTCATCTGAAGCCTGTACGGCCCAACCCAGAACGTGCTTCTGTCTGCTGGCAGTTGCAGCAATGGCTCCGGCCAGTGCGAGGCGAAACTGACCTGGCGATATGAAGAACAGGCTTGGAGCACCTGCGCAAAGGGTGTATTTATGGAAAAAGGGTATTGGCCAGCTGGGCGTCACCCTGATTTTCAGTTCTGCCTGCGGCGTAAGAATAACATGGTCAATCGGTTTGATTCCGAAGTGTGAAACACGACGTTCCAGCATGGAAAACAGTAGCGGAGCCTGCTTTTTTTCTATGCGGACGCCCGAGTGTGTGCCTGGACGTGAGTAATACAGCTGTGTCGACAGTATTCCGCAAAACAGACTGATGGAACCCAGCACCCCAACCAGAAACCAGTCCAGTGGACCCTGGATGTGACTAAGCATGTGTATTGTGGCAGCGGAGGCTGCTATCAGTAATATTACTGGGGACAACATCAGGGCACAGCCGAGTACATTGGCAAGGATCAGCAGCACAAGGTGCAGGCTACTGGAGCGTTCATAGCTGCGCCTGGCCTTTGTCAAGGTCGGTGCAAACCAAACGGCAATCTGTTCGCTTAGTGCGTACTGTTGCATTACAAACTCTCCACGTCCCGGTACTTGCAGGACATTCTGCAGCTGTTTGAGCCGGGATTCAGCGAATTGCTTCACATTCGGAGGACGGAGACTGAGACCACGGTCACCAAATCGGCAGGTTTGGCCCGCACGCACATGACAATCGGGTGAGTAATATGCTTTCGGAAACCGACATCAGGAAAAAATCGCAGAAGACGCCCGCTGGCTCTTGGGGTCGTGGAGTTACTCTTTACCCTGCTGTTGCCGATCGAAATGCCGCCCCGATAGCCATTCGTCTAGTGGTTGAATGTAGGGCTGCCGACCGTTATCGAGAAACCAGGAATCCACCGCGTATCGTTTACCTGTGCTTCGATCGAGAATGACCGCCGACCAGTGCACATCCAGAATCCAGGGATGCCGCAGCTTGCGGTCCTCCACCTCGTGCCACTGTATCAGGCCATCCTTGCTCAACAGTTGCAGATAACTTGTGGTGTTTTTCGATTCGGAGATACAGTCAAGCTGGCCAGGCAGACCGGCACCCGCGACATTTTTGGCCCGATCACGCCAGGTTCCGGTGATTTTCCCGACCTGTGTTTCAAGCAGGGCTATTGCCCGCCGGATCTGTTCACGTTCGGCGGCCGGGGATTCTGTTGGTGGAAAAAGCGATACCACCTGGTGCCACTGATCCTCGCTGAGTGTTACTGTTTCTCCCTCATCACAGTGATAATCAGTGCAGCTGAAGAATGGCGGCGGCGCACGCCCGGCAATTACCGTTATCGGGTACATGCAGGTAAAATAAGCCAGAGACATGATTATGGTGTGTGCTGCTTTCATTGTTTAAAAATAGGGGATCTGGAGTTCAATTTCCAGCGCCAGAATTAACCGATTGAATGTTTTCGCATGAAAGACCGATTGATTCAATATTCTCATTTAATGAGGCTCAACCGGCCTGTCGGCATATACCTGCTGTTGTGGCCAACGCTCTGGGCGCTATGGATTGCCGGTGAGGGACATCCTGATTTACTGGTGGTTTTTGTCTTTGTAAGTGGTGTTGTGCTCATGCGGTCGGCGGGCTGCGTGATTAATGACTATGCTGACAGGGAGTTTGATCCGCACGTTGAGCGATCCAGGGATCGGCCGATTGCTGCCGGGCGTGTAAAACCGGAAGAGGCACTGGCGCTGTTTGCGGTTTTATGTCTCGGCGCATTTGGCCTGGTGTTGTTGATGAACGAGCTGACGATCTGGTTGTCACTGGCGGGTGTGATACTGGCGGCAAGCTATCCGTTTATGAAGCGTTATACCCATCTGCCTCAGGTGTATCTGGGTGCGGCCTTCGGCTGGGCGGTGCCGATGGCATTTGCCGCGCAAACGGGTAGCGTTCCAAAGCTGGCCTGGCTGCTGTTTGTGGCGACGGTGTTATGGGCCACGGTTTACGACACCATGTACGGCATGGTGGATCGGGAAGACGATATAAAAATTGGCGTCAAATCGACTGCGGTGCTGTTTGGCGAGGCGGACCGGGCCATCATTGCCATCATACAGCTACTGTTTTTAGGTGCGCTGCTGCTTATTGGTCAGGCCGCAGATCTCCGCGGCTATTATTATTTCGGAGTTTTACTGGCAGCAGCCTTATCGATATATCAGCAGTACTTGATACGCAATCGCGAACCGGAATACTGCTTTCAGGCATTCCTGAATAATAACTGGCTGGGTGCTGCCGTATTTTCCGGTCTTGTGCTCCACTATCTGGTGCACTAGGCAGGCAGGAAGTCTATCGGATATGTGAGTGTTACTGCACCGACCTGTTTGGCGCCAAAGTTAAACATCTTGATGCGCTGTACCAGTTTGCGCTCCAGAGCGGCATTGCCAAGTTCACTGGAGAGCAGTTCGATTGCGGTGATCTTTCCGCTTGGAGCAATCGTCAGTCTCAGAACCAACTTGCCTTGCAGTGTCGGGTCCTTACGTAATGCGCGATTGTAGAGGCTGTAAATCGCACTCTTGTTTCGATCGAATACGATCTGGATTTCCTCGATGCTCCGAGAAGCAGTCTTGCTGCTTCTGCGCTTGCTGTTAGCTGAAGTTGTGGAAATCGAGCTTTTCACTTTGGTTGCAGTCCGTGCAAGCAGTTGTGTTGAGCCGGTGTCGCGGCTCATGGCGGCGGTTCTGATGCCCTGGCTGCCATTTCCTACTTTTGACGTAATCAGCGCCCGTTCTGTCTTTCTGGCTGATGATCCATTGTTGCTCAGGCGCTTTGCACCGCGCAGTTCATCAACAGACTGATCGCGCAGGTCGGCAAGTGAGTCCTGCATGGCCAGCAAGCCGGCGGAGGACGCTTTTTTGCGTGCCTGCTCAATGGCATCAACCTTGGGCTTCTCGGCTGGCATCTTCTTGACCACCTTTGGTGGGATTTTCTTTTTCGGCAGCGGTTTCTTTTTGGCTTCCGGCTTGGGTTTCGGTTTTTCCACCGGTTTGGGTTTGGGCTTGGGTTTAGGTTGAATGTGTTTTTCGAAAATCAGTTTGGCAACCCGCGGTGGCAGCTCGATTTCCTTCTCAAGCGGTTTCTTTATCTGCGGAAGCATAGGTATGGCAACACCCAGCGAGATGGTCAGCAGCAGTATCGTGATAAGCACTTTGCGGAAGCGACGTTCGTCTTCCGCTGATACCGACCATGGCAATGACAGTGAGTGGGAATAGACCATTGTTATTGTCCTAGCTTTCCTGGGCAGCCTTCTGCATCACAGCGAGAGAAATCTTTCCGAAGCCTGCTTCGGTGCAGGTCGCCATAACCTTTTTCAAAAGCCGGTACGGGATCTCTTTGTTGCCCATGATGGTGACTTCCGGGGCCTTCATTTTATCGGGGCTGCTTTCCAGCAGGCGCCGCTTGTTCTGGGTTTCCAGTGCGAACTTGAGGGGATCGATCACCAGCTTGTCGCTCCTATTGACGTCCTTCAGCAGTGCGATACGGTTGCCCTGAACAAGGATGTCGCGCTCTGTCACCATGACCACTACGTTCTGACGCGGTTTCTGTTCGGCGATGGACTCGGGCAGATCGACATTCCTGGTGCTGGGCAAGACTTCACCTTCCCCGGAGTTCACCAGGAGAAAGAATACCAGGATGGTGAAGATATCCATCAGCGACACCAGGTTGAACGCAGGGGTACCCTTGTGACGTTTGTGGTGACGTTCCATGCGCTTTGCACGGCGTGATTGCTTCATTGCCCGCTCCTTACAGCCGTTTTTACGCTCGCCGGCGGGGCGTCTCCGATGGAGATGGCCGGGAACAGTTCCGCCGTAACGATTTCGTCATCCTGTCTGACCTGGGCGACACGCAGAGTGTCCATCATTTCGACCAGGCGCTCGTAGGGAATATCAGCTTCCAGTAACAGCGTCACGTCCAACTTGTCGGGAAAACGTGCCTTGATCTGCTGCAGCATATCCGAGACCTGTTGTAAATGACTGTCGTCCGGCGTCACCGCCACCAGTTTCAGCAGGCCGCGTTTGCGATCACCAATTTCGATAAATTGCTGTCGCAAGATGACTTCCAGCTGCAGTTTCTCCGGCTCGTCCTGCTTGGCGGCTTGATTCGCGGATCCGGGTGTCGGCAGGTTCAGCTCAAGAATCGTGATGCGCGAGAACACCGCCGTAATGAGCAGGAACGGCACCAGGATGACCATCAGGTTCATGAAGGCCGTAATGTTCACCTCAGCCGGTTCACTGAGGTGTTTTTTACGCCAGCGACGTTTCATCAGGCGGGCGTTCCGCGGCGTTCGGTGAGAATGTTAAGGAATTTGACCGAGGCCATCTCCAGACTGTCGACCAGTTCGGTGGTCTTGGTCTGCAGCACCGTGTAGATCAGCAACAGTGGAATAGCGGCCATCAGGCCAAACGCGGTGGTGTTCATGGCGACCGAAATACTGGCGGATAGCATGTCAGCTTTCTCTGCAGGGTTGGCGTTGGCGACGGCGGTGAAGGCCTGGATCAGGCCCATGATGGTGCCCAGCAGCCCCAGCAGGGTGGCGATATTGGCAAACGTTGCCAGGTAGTGGGTGCGTTTTTCCAGCCGAGGCACGGTTTCCATCAAGCCTTCTTCCATGGCGAATTCCACGTCATCGCGACGGGTCTTGCTGTCAGCCCGATCGAGGCCGTAACGCAGAATACGGCTCAACGCAGACTTGGATTTTTCGGTGATGGCGACGGCCTGGCCGTATTTACCGTCCAGTAACAGCGGCATGACCTGCTTCCAGACGCGCCGGTTGGTGGCGCGGGCAGCTGTCAGATAGATGTAACGTTCCACGGCGATCGCGACACCGAGTGCCAGTACCACCACGATGGGGTACATAAACAATCCGCCGGACTGGAAAAATTGTACAAAGCTTGAGTAGATATCCATGGTGAACTCCTAGAAAGTGCCTACTGTTTTACGGGGATAACAGCCCGGATCTTTAGTTCGTTTTGTGAACTGTGTCGTAATATTGCAATTTTCGCCTGAAAACGTCCGGGTCAACCGGCTGTAATGCCTCTTCAATCAAGCTGTTAACCGGCCGGTCGGGTGCCAGGCCGGCGTCCGGGTCCTTCCAGGGAACGATAAACAGTGCTTTGGGTAATTCGCGGTTGCCAAAAACTGCCATGCCGTCCAGTTCCATTTCTTCCACTGCCATCGCGGGGGCAGCGGCAAGCAGGACAAGAGCAACCGGCAGGAGCGGTCTGCTGACCGCGATTTGGTCAGGCTTTGGAAAAACTATCGCGGTCAGCAGACCCCTGCAGGTTTGCAGAAAATACTTCACTGGTCTGTCATCGCCTGTGCCGAGCCGTTGCGGCGCTCCAGATCAACCAGCCAGCGATTAACGCTCGGGTCTGGTTCGGCGGCCAGTTGCTGGTACGTTTTGTAGTGCTCCAGTGCCAAAGCAGGCTGTCCCAGGTAGAGGTCGTAGAGAATACCGATATTGCGGTGCACCAGTGCGTAACCGGCATCCAGCTTTAAGGCTTTGTCGTAGGCGCTCAGCGCAGACGCGAAGTCGCCCTGTTGCCGATAAAGGATACCCAGCTGATGGTGTGCAGCTGCAGTGGCGGGATTTAATTCGACAGCTTTCTTGAGCGCCTCCATCGCAGCCTCGTCCTGGTCGGTGTGCTGGTAGGCAATACCCAGGTTGATATGGGGGCCGGCAAGTTCCGGGTTTTTATCAATGAAGTCCAGTAAAACGGGGACAGCCGACTGATAGTCACCACTCTGCATCAGTACCAGTGCCTTGTCGTAATTACCGGGCATGGCGGGGGCGGCTTCAGACTTTTGCCCGCTGTTATCGACACTGCTGGTCGGTGTGCTGCTGCAGCCACTGAACAGCAGCAGGCCGGTCAGGCAGACTGTTAACCAGTTATTGAAGAATGGCGACAAAATTCTCACCTTTTTCTTCCTTGGCGTAACGTGCCGGCATCAGTTCGGACAAGGTTGTCATGCTTTTTCTCACCCACGTGTCGTAAATCCCGCCTGCGACACGCCGGGCATTGGTTTCATGCACTTCAATCGCTTTTTCCTCAAAGGGATAGGCCTGTTCCTCAAGCAGAATTTCGTACTGCTCCAGTTCCTCGGTGTTGAGATTGCGCGGACGTTCAGACGACATCAGCGCCTGGCCGAAATCGGCATAAAGCTCTCCGATACGGAAGGTAGCCTGGGTGGTTACTTCCGATACTTTATAAGCGGCCGCTTCGTTGTAACCCTTTATCGTGGCCTTCATGAATTTTTTCTTGCGTGCCAGATGCTCCTTCAGCGGCTCCTGTAACCTGGTATTTTTGTAGGCTGCAAAGTCAGGCGCCACCAGCGCCAGCCGGGCGTGTGCGGCCAGGAAGCGGGTGCGGTCCGAACGATCTTTGCCGGCAGCGCGGTCGGCTTCGACAATCTGCTGCTGCCAGTAACGTTGCTTGCCGGGGTCATTGGCTTTCTCATTCAGTTTGACCAGCTGATAGCGGGCCTCCATGGCTTGTTCTACAGGCCGGGGAAACTGTTTGACAAAGTGCCCGTAAGCCTCGATCGATTGCTTGTCGCGTCCCG